>JAGUQW010000004.1 GCA_030154445.1 Spirochaetota bacterium
ACACTTTTGTGAACTCTACCCAATATACTCTCATTATTAATGAAGTATTTAATAATATCGCTCACTCAATGTTAGTTAGTATAACTCATTCAATTTCGTTTGTCAACCCTTTTCTAAAATAAATTTTATTTATTTTAGAAAAGGTGAATTCAAAACTGTATGATCACCAACTTAGTAATAAGTATATATTATAACGATCGCTCTTGTCAAGCTTTTTTTGAAATATATACGAATTATTTTTTGAACAGATGTAAATTCTATTTTAGAATTTTTTATATATATCATCAATATCAATAGCTGATTTTTTATCAATTTCAAAAAGATAAGGGCTTAAGCCTAAAAAATATTGTTGATCCAACATTAATTGTCGAGATGCTATATTTACTCCATTGGTAATGATATACCAGTTAGGTAAATTTTGAGATATTATATGATTTTCCATGGTATAATTCAATGGTTGATTTCCATCCCATATATATTCTTGTATCCTATTAACAGTAGCCAAAGAATCAAAATTAGTACTTCTACACACAATATCTATATATGTTTTTATAGTTTTTGTATACATTTCTTCATTAATTAATGGACAATACAAGGAGACCATATAATATGATCACCTTCAATGGCTTCCACAATATTAACAACAACCTCATTAAAAGAATAAGTTTTTTCATCAGCATACTCTACTAATCGTTTATGTGTTACTACACCTTCTGATTTTGCCATATCTAACATTAGATCACAATCTGAAGAAACTACAATAGAATTGATTAATGAAACTTGTTTTAACTGACGAATCTTATGGATGAGTAAATTGCTTTTTCCAAAAGGCAAAATATTTTTGTTTTTAATTCGTTGAGAACCTGCTCTCACTGGAATAATTGCTGTATATGTTTCTTTCATTTTATTTACTACCTCTTATCTAATATTTTACGATATATTTTTCGTATAATATAGTACACTTTATTTAAAACTGGTATATACTTCAACTTTTTAAGAGGATATATAATAATACCTATGATATTTTTATATAGTGTATATAATAAAAAAATATAAATATTAATATTCTGCTCATTTAACTTCAAATAGTCATCCAATATTTTTATATTCCTAAAGGCATCCTTATCTATTTTATTTTGAATCTTCTGACAGACAAGATTTTTTATAGGAATATAAGGATTATTATTTTGTAATGGTGCTAATGGTATCATTGTTGATAACACAGAGTTTTCAATAATAGAATAAAGATTAATCCCTGATAAAGAATTTATAAATTTAATTATAGCTTTATCAAAATTCAAATCGTGATAGAAATCAAATTCAATTTGATTCATAGGATTTTGAGGATCTTCGTAAGCGTATATCCATTTGTCTGTACTTTGAAATTCTATCCCTGTTAAATAAATTTCATTATAACCACAATAAACTGCGTTAATCAATGCACCTGTTCCTGAATTATACCATATATCTCTATCTCCAAAATGTTCTTTTCGATATTTTGTGATAAATTCAGATAATTCTTCTTTACTTGAATCATCTACCTCTATATAATACTTAGTATATAATTTTGAGATTATATTATTTCCTATCAATCCAGTACAGTAAACTTTATTTAATTGATAAAAACCATATGTTTCATAGGCTTTTGCTAATAAAAAAGTATCATATCTTTTTCCTCCGCCAATCATCAGGTAATCTACTTTTTTACCAAGATAATACTTGTCTTCTAACATAAAACGATTGCATCTAAAAACATCCCAATGCTCTGGCAGTCTTCTATAATCAATTTGAGCTAATGAAGGACCATTACCAGCAACAACAAAATTTTTTTTTCATAAAAACACCTATCATTTATTCATTTAATTTTTCTACTACATTATTTTTTTGAACATAACGAATATCATTTTAAAACATAGTTTATTGATTACAAAATCATTTTAAGTATCTATAGTACTGTCAAACTGAGCTGACACCTTATTGAAATAAAGCGTCGTTTTTCTTTTGAAGTTCAATGCCTTCTGATGTTTTCGTTACAATGTTTGTTTCTTGTAATATTTTTTCCAATACAACTACATTAGCATAATCTAAGGAAAAAGTGTCTGGAGTCATCTTTATAAACATATTGTCTGTATCTAATTCTGGAAAAACAAAGAATAGAAAATGATTACTTGAATCACTTGATCCAAAACGAAGAGTCAAATTAGGATTGTACACAGTTTTCTTTAAAAAATTGTTATCAACAACTGCATAAATAGGAAAAGTAGCTATATCTTTTGCATATTCTACTTTATTATTGATAGCAATTGTTCGCCATTCTTTATATTTTTTTATCGCAGCTAATACTTCAACTCTGTTTTCTTTTGAAAACAAAGCAGCATATTCTACCATCAGTGGTGCAAAATAAATAGCTCCAAAGATTTCCCCATCTTCTCCTACGACACCATTTATCTGTAGTTTAATCTCTGATGTCATTTTAAATATTGTATTATAGTGGTACGCTTTTAGATTTGTTAAGATAATCTCTTGTGAATACATAGGTGTTATTATTAAGAGCATAAATACCATTTTTATTATATTTTTCATTTCCTACCCCAAATTTTAATTCTCGTTAATAAATATTTGAAATTATTATAACATATACAAATAAAAAAGACTATATCTCTATAGTCTTTCTTACTTTAAAATATTTCTAACCAAGAGAATAAATTCCATTGTTTTTGCCAACCATTTTTTTTAAAAATAGCTTGAGCTTCTTTGCTATCCAAAAAATCATAAAATCCTTTAGAATCTTGATTTGTTAATCCCTTTTCTGTAAATGCTATACTTGTAGCACGATATATCCTGTATTCAGATTCTATTTCTACCATATCGGTAACATCTTGGGTTCTATCATACCAATGATTCCATATAATCCACGCATCAATGGTAGGTGTATTTTTCCATTCAGCAACAGCAATAGCACTATTTTTAGCAATAAATACCATGTTCTCACGAAAAATATTTATTTTATTAATATCTTTTGTTCTTCCTACAATATCTTCCCACAAACCTACTTGCCCCGCTCCTTGTACAACCATAATGTTCATGCCTTTTTGAAAAAGAGATTTCATGCCTTTAATATTTTTAGGATTACCCTTTCTAACAAGAATAACAGATGGTCTCAAATAAAGAGCTTTACTATTTTTAAGATTAAATTGAGAAGTGAAATCATCTAGCATAATTTCAGATCCTGAAAATACTAGATCTCCTTGAGATTGAGCATTAGTAGCCCACTTGTCTGTAGGACCAGCGATAATATTGACTTTAACTCCTGTTTTTATAGTATATAATTTAGCTACAGCCACCATTGCTGGAGCAGGACCTCCTGGACCAAACACATTCACTTCTGCCATTATATTTGTAGACACACCAAACATCATTATAAATAAAATATATAATTTCATAAAATTCTCCTTTGTATTACATTTCATTATAACTATAGTAATAAAAAATATTTTTGATATAAGATTAATTGACCAAATATTATATACACTCTGAATATGCTCCGAAAAAAAATATAGTTTGTTACAGTTTATCTCATCAAAGATTCTAATAAAGCTCAAAAGTTTTTAAATCGAATTCTATCTCTGTACCTGTTTTCATACTTTTACGCTTCATAATACCCTTTTTCAATTCAGGTTCACCACAGATCCATACATATTTAACATTAGATCTATTTGCATATTGAAGTTGTTTACCAAGATTCATAGTCATATCAGGATAAATTTCAACGCTATATTTTTTTGACTTGGAGTGACCAAGAAAATTTAATAAATCTGGTTCAAAATCAAAATTACCATCTTTTTCTTTGTCGAAGAAAGGGTTTTTTTCTAACAAGCTTGTTACTTTAGTAATAGAATCTTTCATCAGGTCTTTGTTATTGGCGTGGGATATCACAATATTTTCTAACATTCCTACACAATCTAAAAACACATTCTCCATTTCTTTAAGATGATCGGAGACTGTATGAAACATAGATAAGGGCAACTCAGCATCAATAGCTATCATATGTCTTTCTACTACAAGATCTTCATCTGATAACAATTTGTGTCCTCTCAAGAAGGATTCAAAAGTTACATCTCCTATAGCAAAACCAACTCCAGAAACTTCACTATTTTTATGAAAAATACCCACTAGATCGTCGTAACGACCTCCTCCAAATAATGCTCTTGGATTTTCAGGATTTTTGTCATAAGCTTCGAAAACTAATCCTGTATAATAAGCCAAACCCCTTACAATAGAAAAATCATAACGAAGTGGATTTTGAGTTTTGAATATTTTAGCACCTAGTTCTAAAATTTCTTTCAGTTCTTTTGCCCCTTCAGAATCAGGGACTAAATTCGAAGCCTCTTCAAAATTCATAGCAAAAACTTTATGAATTTTATCCACATAATTTTCATCAAATCCTTCTGCCATAAATAATTCAGCAAATTTCTCGTTGCTTATTTTATCTTTTTTATCTATTATTTTTGAAATAGCAAGCAATTTAAACTCTGGTATACCAATAAAATCCATCAACACATCTTTCAAAAATTGTCTATGATTGATCTTTATCTCATACATATCTGTTGTTGCTTCAAAAATACTAAAAATTGAATGCGCTACCCTTAATAATTCAAAATCAGCAAAAGAACCTTTTGCTCCTATCAAATCAACATTCACTTGATAAAATTCACGAAGTCTACCTTTTTGAGGTCTTTCATAACGCATGAAATTTTCTATAGAAAACCAGCGTTGAATACTAGACATTTCACCTATTTTAGCCGCATACATACGAGCAACAGTGGGGGTTAATTCAGGGCGAATTGCAACCTTTCTATCACCCTTATCAGTAAAAACATACAATTGCTGTTCTGCGATTTCTTCTCCACTTTTTGCCGCAAAAATATCAAAACTTTCTAATAAAGGACCTGATATTTTTTCATAAGAAAAACTTGATACTGCTTCTTCTATTAAAGAAAACATATATGATCTAAATCTCATATCTTGAGGGTAAAAATCTCTTGTTCCTGTATAAGAATTTGTAGGTAATTTTTGACTCATTCTTCTCTCTCTTCTTAATCTATTTATTTTACAATTAATTTAACAAAAACAGTAATACCTTCTATATAAATAACATGTACCAACTGTCCTTTTTCTATAATAATATCATCAATGCTACGCGCAGGAAAAGTATCACTAGCATTTTTTATTCTACCCTGTTCACTTGAATTATTAATAGTTTCTACTACTCTTAGTTTTTTTCCTATCAGAGCATCTTTTCCATTTTTGTAACCCACATCTTTTTGACTAGTAACAAATATTGGTCTAATTAATGCTATAGAACCTATAGATAGTATAAAAAAAAATATTCCTTGTACCACTATATTATCAATAAATAACGATGTAAATCCTATTAATAACGCAACAATTGCTGGAAAAATAAAAATTGTTGCGGGAGTAATAAGCTCTAAGAAAAAAAGTGCCCCAGCAATAGTCCACCAAAATATATATAATGTATTACTATCCATTTAAATCTCCTACCCATTATTTATATACTTAATAATCTTATGATTTGTATATTCTTTGCTTTTTTATTTTATTTGATTATATTCTATTATAATATGGAGGTGTTTTATGATTAAAAAAAATATTTCTATGTTAATTGTGTTGATTCTATTTTTGTTTGTATGTAATTTGTATATAAACAATATTGAAGGAGGCGAAAAACCTATAATGCCTTCTGAACCCCATGTTATACCAAAAAACTATTAAGAGGTTATCATATGAAATATATATTATTACTGTTAATAATATCAGGAAACATATGGGGAGTAGCTTCTAACCAAAAGATATACATTCCTATTGCTAGTGGAGAAAACATAGAAAATACTCTTGATTCAAATACTTCTACATCAACATCAAATTCTTTTTACATACAAGAGATAACAGCTGTACGAGCAGGACATATTCCCCAAGGTTCTCAACAAGATATAGCTGTATTTAATAAAGAACATAACTACAGATCTAGACCTTTCAGTAATAAAACCAACTCTTATTGGTTAGACCCTAATTTTCAATTTGGGCCAGGATCTGTTAATGATTTTGGTGGCAATCCTAATGCTGAACAAATGCTACAGCCTTATATTTTTTGATTATCATTACTTAGAAATAGCTAAAATCTCTTAACATTTTAAGAAACTTTTTTGAAATATCAGTATATTACTTAGATAAAGGTTTTTTCATAATCCATACAACAAGAGCAAAAATAATAGCCAACACAATTAATATTCTTGAATATAGTAATCCTTCTACAGGTCTGTTATAAAAAATTTCTACTTGCTTCGTTCCTGCTGGAAGATACATATATTGTTGAATACCATTTGCCTTATAGATATTTAGTGATTCGTTATCAGCTTTTGCCACCCATCCCTCATCAAATAAATCTCCAAAATAAAGTACTGTATCTTCTGTTACATTAACATCCAAGACATAATAATTATACTCAACCCTATCTGGTTCTATTACTAAAGGAGCTTGAATATTTTGATCTTCTAGTATTCCTACTCCAAAATCTTCTATAGGAAGAACAAAGTTTTCTATATCTTGAAGTGAATCTGAAAGATATTTGGGTAAAAACAAATCATATACAAGTTTGACATTATATATTAGTGCAAAGCGAGGTAATTTGTGTTTTAGTTCATAAATGGCCACAGATTGACCATAACTACCCCTAACATTTGTGATAAAAGTTGTATCTTTTTGTATTTGATTTTCAAATATTTTTTCATTGTCTACACCGACTAATAAATATTTAACATTACCTATATACCATAGTCTTTTATTCATTTCCCAGATATCATCATAACTTTGATAATTAGAAATACTCTCAAAAGCACTTTTGAAGAAATTTACATAATTATCATCCAAACGAGATACAGGAATCCGTCCAAACATATTGATATCATAGTAGGGAAAAGCAAAAGTTAGATCATTATTATTAAGAGGATACAGAACTTGCTCCACTACAGACCCCATAGGATTTGGTGAACCTGTTAAATTCGGTAAAAATAAAGAACCTGAAGCTCTATAGGCTTGCGTAAGATTATCTTCTAAAAATACAATCAACTCTGTTCTTGGATATGCTTCTTCCAAATTCACATAAGTTCTTTCTATATAAAAGCGATTTGATACATAAAGATTTTGCATAGCAAGTAAAATTATTACTATAGGGAAAAATTTAATAAATTTAGGTTTGACAAATAAAAAGCTGATTAATCCTGTAATAAAAACAAATAAAGAAGCCATACTTAATATAGAATTAACTCTTCCTGTTAAAGCAGCGTCTATCATTGCTCTATTTTCACGCCCTAATATTTTTCTTATCGTAGTAGCATCACCACCATCTGTGAAAAACAACAATACAAACCACAAAACAGCAATTACAGCTATAGAACCTAGAATAATACGGAAGTTTTTTTTAATTTTTTCTTGATTGGATTCTAATAATTCTTGTACAGAATCTAATCCAATCGCTGCAACAATACTCCAAGAAAGTCCTGTAATACTAAGAAACTTTGCTGGTATTCTTAATTTGTCCATTCCTGGAAGATTGTACCATAACCAAAAGAAAGCTTGTCCTGGAAAATATTTACCAAAAGATAATAACAAAGCTATTAACCCTGCAATAGTAAAAAATCTAAGACCTTTTTTCTGAGATTTCCAAGATAAAGCCACAGCACAAATCATAAAGAACATCAAGAAAAATCCTAAAGAATCTGAATTGCCAGACATTGGTTTATCTCCAATATAAGGAAATTCAGATTCTGTAGAACTTAGTCCATGATATCCAAAAGCAAAACTGTCCAGTAACTCTGAAGGAGGGAAAGACCAAGCCGTAGAAAATTCCCAAGACCCTTGCGTTGACAAAAATTCAGAATTAGCCCAAAATTTGATTGTTGATAGAAAAACACCCAGACCTACAATCACTATAATTAATAAATAAAGAATTTTGTTTTTGAATACTTTTGCGGTGATAAACTCTTGTGGTTTGGAAAAAAGAGCATTAAAAGAAATAGCTTTAGTTTGAACTAAGAGGTATATTGCCCAAGAAACTCCTAGCACAGTTCCATAAATACCTCGTTGTGGTTCACCTATCATCATCCAAGCCCAAAAAATACCACCCCAGAGCCCTGCAAGAATTTTAAAAACTTTAGAATCACTTTGTCCATCTAATAAAACGCTAATACACAATAAAAAAGCGGGAGTCATAGGAATAGCTTCTAAAGCCAACACATGCCCACTATATACCAAAGAAAGAACATGAGGTAAAAAAGTATAAGAAATAGATCCAAACATAGATCCAAGAGCAGAAACACCTAAGCGTTTGATCAATTTAAAAGTAACAAAACCAGAAAGCATCAATGCCAATACATAAACACCTATTACTTTTTCACTGCCTGTTAATTCTAATATCGTGTTATAAAAATCTGGATTAGGAACATTAAAAATAAAACCTATCCAGTAATTTGAAATAAAATGATATCCTTGTCCTGACAATAAAGAACGCACAATCACAGCTCTCATAGAAATATTATCATCCAAACCTTGTAAAATCATTCCTGATAAACTTTCTCTAAACAAAAATCCTATCATCGTTATTAAAATTCCACTAAGTACTATATAACACTTAGTATTAGTATTCAATTTGAACATAATTTTTCCTTGTTTGTTTTATTAATTATTATTTCTCTTCTATTTCTGTATTTTTGTACAAATGCATGAGATTTTTTTTGTAAGTAAGTTTTCTATCTTTATGTTCCAACAAAGCAACAATACGACCCGCATACATCAATCTATATATTCCATCTTTAGACGGATATTTGCATAGCTCTCTTACAAGTGGTTTTCCATGAAGTAAGTATTCTTTATCTCCTTCCCACTCTATTACAGGTAGAAATGCTAAAGCTTCTTCTGGAGAAATAAATTTTTCTTGCCATTTTGTTGCAATATCATCAAATTCAATCGTATCTTTGATATCAATCCCACCTGAAGATACTCTATGAAGAGATATTAAATGTCCCCCCGTCTGAAGCATTGTTGCTAAATCTTTACCGAGAGATCTGATATAAGTACCAGAGCCACAATGAATTCTTGCTTTGATAATATGTTTTTCTGCATCATAAGAGACTCTATCCCACATATAAACAATCACTTCTCTAGGTTTTAGAAGAATTTGTTTGCCTTTTCGAGCAAGATCATAAGCTCGTTGACCATCAATTTTTAGAGCAGAATATTGAGGAGGAATTTGAGAGATAGTACCAGTTAGTGATTCTATATGTGTTTTTATTTCTTCCAAAGAAATATCTTTTATAGGAAGAGTTTCTGTTATTTGTCCTTCTTTGTCATCAGTATCTGTAACAGATCCTAGTTGAATTTCTGTTTCATAAATCTTCACAGAATTCAATAACACATCAAAAAAAGCTGTTGCTTCATTGAACAAAATCGGCAACACTCCTGTAGCCATAGGGTCTAATGTTCCACCGTGTCCTATTTTTTTGATTCCTGTTTCGCGTTTGATTTGACGAACAACATCAAAAGAAGTCATCCCAGCAGGCTTATTCACACCTAAAATACCAATATTACTCATTTTACCTACAAATTATTATTATCTCGTATAACTATATTAAAATTATAATAAGATAATAAGTATACAGAGTTTTATAAAAAAACTCAAGAGATAAACAGATTGATAAACAATCCAGTATAATCCCACATATTTATTTTTGTGTTTTTTGATAAATAATGTTATACTAAAAATCATATCTCAATAAAAGAAGGTTTTATGCCAGCAAGTCATATTATTTCTAGAATACAATCTATAGAAAATCGTATCGTGGAAATTCAAAAAACAGGTCAAGCGTCTCCTAAAAAAACAGCCACTAAAATTGCGGAAGCTCGTCCTAATGGAGATACTTTTTCTGAAATTTTGAATGAAGTCATGCGATCTAAAAATAATTCACCATTAGATGTTATCAATGAAGGTAATGATATTCTTCCTAGCACATTACTTGGAAATCGTACTGACTCATTAATGCAATTGTACCAAGAATCTGGGATTATGCCTACTTCAAAACCAAAATCTATTATAGGTAATGAAATTCAATCAACAAATCCAAAAACATGGGATAATATTATAGAAAATGCAGCATCTGTTTATAAGGTAGATTCACGATTAATACATGCTGTTATACAGGCAGAATCAGCATATAATATTAATGCTGTTTCTCGTGTTGGAGCTGAAGGTTTGATGCAATTAATGCCTTATACAGCAAAACGAATGGGAGTAACAGATTCTTTTGATCCTGAACAAAACATCTACGGAGGGGCAAAAGTTCTTAAAGAAATGCTTACTCGTTATGATGGAGATCTTGTAAAATCATTAGCAGCTTATAATGCAGGACCAGATGCTGTTGACAAAGCTAATGGAATACCAAATTATAAAGAAACACAGGAATATGTCCCCCGTGTTTTGAATTATTATTATAATTTAAAACATAACTAAGTCTAACAAATAACGAGGAATATTATGGGTCAGTGGATAAAAGTTGCAATGTTATTACTTATTAACATTGCTATTGCAGGGTCAATGCTTTATTTTTTAGATTATATGAGAGTTATTAACTATTCAAGTATTGTCAGCCAAATTACCAAGCAAAAAATTTCTGCGCCTATACGCGTTGAAGATATTCTTTTATTAGAAAAAGAAGAACTCAACAAAAAATGGGAATTATTAACTATTAAAGAAGTTGAGTTATCTAATCAAGATCAAACAATTATTGCTAGTAATCTTAGTTTGGAAACAGAAAAGACAAAACTTCAAGATGAAAGAGAAGCCTTCTTAAATGAACAAGTATTAGTCAAAATACAAAAAGAAGAAGCAAATACTTATGATTTAAAAATTGCTGATGTTGCTACACAAATTTCAGGAATGCCTCCTCAGACTGCTGCAGAATTATTGAATTTGCAAGAAGATCTTCAAGTAGTTGATGTATTTAAAAAAATGGATGAACTAGCTATTGCTAATGGTCAAGCTTCTACCGTTCCTTTTTTGTTGACTCTACTCGATAGAGAAAAAGCTGCTCGTGTACAAACCTTTATGCTTGCTAGTCCAAATGATTTATAAATATTAAAATATAACACAATATATAGGAGTCTGGTATGTCATTAATCAAAAAGATTAGAGATTCTCAGTTTCAAACCTTTCAAACAGGACAAACAAAATCTTGGGAATTCCGAAAAACTCAATTAAAAAAATTGAAAAGTTTACTTATCCAACATCATGATGAAATTATTTTAGCATTAGCAAATGATCTCGGTAAAAGTGAATTTGAATCCATATCAGCTGAAATTCTTCTAATATTAGAAGAATTAAATATTTTTCTAAAACATGGTCAAGAGTGGAGTAAAACAAAAAAAGTTGCTCGAAACACGATTACATTAGATGGTCAAGGGGAAATCGTAATAAATCCCTTTGGTCTAGCATTAATCATTTCTCCTTGGAATTACCCTCTTCAATTAAGTTTAGTACCACTTGTAGCTGCTATAGGAGCTGGTAATTGTGTTATGTTAAAACCATCCCGAGATACTCCACACACATCTGCTATCATGGCAAAAATAATCAACAACAATTTTGATTCTTCTTATATTTCAGTTGTGTACGATGAAGTTAATACTCAAGAATTGCTTGAATTAGAATTCGATAAAATTTTCTTCACAGGTTCTCCTAAAGTTGGAACAATTGTTATGGAAAAAGCTGCTCAAAACCTTACAGATGTAACACTTGAGTTAGGCGGAAAATCACCGGCTATTATTGATAATCTTTCTACAACTAATTTGAAAAAAAGTTTGAAGCGTATTATTTGGGGTAAATTTCTTAATAGTGGACAAACATGTATTTGTCCAGACTATATTCTCTTGAATAAAGAATTGGAATCAACAGTCGCAAAATTACTGCCAGAAATCATGAAAGATTTTATTGCAGAAAAACCTCAATGTAAAATTATCAATAAAAAAAATTATGATAGAATGATGCATTATCTCAAAGATTGTGAAATAATATTTGGTGGAAAATCTTCAGAAGAAAATTTATCCATGGAATTAACTTTTGTCAAACCATCAAGTTTAGATGTTCCAGTAATGCAAGAAGAAATTTTTGGGCCTATTTTGCCTATTATTACATATACAGATATAAAAGATGCTCGCCGTCTTATTAACAAAATTTGCCCTTATCCATTGGCTATGTATATTTTTTCTGATAATAAAGAATTTACTAGTTACTTTTTAAATAACATTTCCTTTGGTGGTGCTTGTGTTAATGATACTATCTCCCATATTTTAGTACATGATTTACCATTTGGTGGTGTTAGAACAAGTGGAATAGGTTCTTATCATGGAAAATATGGTTTCTTATGTTTTTCTAGACAAACATCTATTTTTAGAAAAGGATTTGTATTTGAGCTACCATTCAGATACCCACCTTATTCTAAAAATTTGACTATGATCAAAAAAATTCTCAAAAAAGCTATGAAATAATATACAACACTCATCTTATTTCTATAGAAAAAATTATATTTAAAATAAAAGTCCCTCTCTAGTATAAAAACTAAGAGGGACTTTTATTTTTTTTAATTATAAACATATGTATGTGTAGTCTTAATATTATAGTTTCCAGGAAGAGACTGCATCTTTTCGAATGAATATTTTTCCTTCTCCATTATTAGTTCTATCTTCTTCTAAAATACTCCTATTACTATCTTCAATAAAATGATAATTTTCATTAATAAATGTCATAAATTTCATATCACTATTAAGTTGATGATCAAAAGTGAATTTTCTAATTATTAACACCTCAGGAAGATACTCGTAGACTTTATCTTGAAAACTTTGATCTAGAAAATGATAAAAATTATAATAAACATGTTTCCATCGTGTAGAATAAGTATATCCAGTCCATTGACTTAACATTACTGTAGGAGTCTTTGTTGGATTATTTATAGTGAGTTGTTTGAGTTGTTCAAAAAATTCTATTTTAAAACTAGTAACAAAATAACGAATAGGCATATTGATCGTTGTCATAAAAACGGCTAGTATCATCAAATACAAATAAGTTTTTTTTAATACAGGATACGAAGACAAAGTGTTCCATATCAATGGTATTGATAAAATAATAAAAGGAATTATATAGATATTATAAGAAGGATAAACTCTTATCAAACCTATTCGCGAAAGAATACACAAAACAGTAGTGAGCGTAAGTACTTTTTCTTGAGAAGATATTTTAGAAAGTTGCTTTTTATACAAAATTATTACCCAAGCTATAAACGGCATATAAATTATTAGATGTGCGGTAAATGAGTCTAAGTAGTTTAAACCTAGCACAATATTTCCACCTAACATACTCCATATCCCTAGGAATATTTTGTGTATCATACTTAAATCTCTAGGTTCTCCAAAAGTGTAAGCTCTTGAAGAATAGATACTCGTAGGGAAAGTAAAATTCCAATAAAACCAATCTGAGAAAGAGTTAGTACAATACAAATAAATCACAAAAGGAAGTAAGGCTAATAAAAAACCAATAAAAGCAATAATTCCTTTTTGAATAATATTCATAAAAATTTTATCTTTTTGATATTGTATTAATGCTAAAATAGGAATTATCAATACTAAAAAAGCATAAGGAGAAGAAATACTAAAACTAAAACCTAAAATCACCCCATAAATCATATAATAAAAAAGAGAGTTTTTGTGATATGTATTCATAATCACTAGAATCAATAAAAGATGCCCAAAAAGAGCAATTTGAGGTTGATTAATAAAATAAGAATGGGGTGGATACGCTATAAAAATTAAATATAAAAAAGAAGCACCTAATGATAATTTTTTATTATAAATAGGAAGTAAAATATGATAAATCATAATAGCCACTACAAAATACCATAGACTAAGAAAAATTGCTTGCCAAACAAAGAAAAATTCCATTGAAGAAAATAACAAAGCATAAGGAAAATAAATAATATAATAAAAAAAGAAGAAAAATCCTATATTCTTTGTATCAATAACATCTCTATAAAGAACGCCTCCACTAAACATGTTTTGAGCAATTTCAATATAAATATAAAGATCACCTATCCAGTTCATGTGTATTTGATTGAACAAAATAAAAGAAAAATAATATAAAACACTTAAAAACAAGATGATATAAGGATGGTTAATACAGAATTTTTGTATCTTTTGCATAAAGAGCTCCGATTTAATAATGAAGTATTGTAATATATTATATTTTATCTACGATCCTACAGATTTAAAATGTGTGAAAAAATTCCTTAATCACAAAACTACGAGTATCTTAAATTAAGGAGACCTATAGTGAAAAAATACCAAGTATTATTATTTCTTGTATTATATTTTGTATTATTGAATAATTGTACTTCCAATAATAATTCGTTTTTATCTAATATTCAAGGTTCTTATTCTTTAAACGAAGATCCTTATATTATTTTATTAATTTATCAAGATGGAAATATGTTCACTAATAATAACTTCATTTTCAAATTTGAAAAATCTATTGATAATTATTCTGCTATTTATCAAAACATAATAACATATAATTATTATCCTGTAAGATTATGTAATCAAAATTTATTAATGGGAGAAAATTATTTTTCTGAAAATCAAGTGCTTTTTAAAAATATGACACTTTTTGGATTTAAACAAAATTAATTTTTTGTAAAATTTCTTGCAATTTCATCCATATCAGAAACTAATGCTCGTTGTTGGGCTATTTTATATTTTTTTAATTCATTATTTTTTAAAATTTCTATAGATTTTTTATCTTTTACAAGTTTATTATATTTTATTCTTTCTTTTTCCATTTTTTTAAATTTTTCTTCAATTTGAGGATCTAAGGATCTAGTCAATTGATTGACCTGAACTTGAAGATGATCTAAATTTCTCAATGATTGTATAGATACTTCTTTTGTTTTCATTTCAGAGTATATAATTTCACGAGACAGAATCACTTTTTGAATATTATCATCTTTTCTTAACAATAATTGTTGATATTCAGAAGCTGCTTTTGTTAAGATATTTTTTTGTTCTAATTCTAGTTTTTCTCTTATATCTAAAATTTTTTGTAATTTAAAATTGAATTTACGCATAAAACATTTTACAAAAAAAACATAATAATATCAATCTTTTCACATATTAATGTGTATATTATAAATAACGGAGGTAAAAAAAATTCTACTTAGTCTATAATACTATAATTATTAAATTAAAAAATATTACTGTAACTATTGACTTATTGCAACATTGTATGTTACAATAAATCCTGTAAGGAATTATACTAAATGAAAAAATTACTAATTTTTGTTTTATCTGTATATCTATTGTTTCCAATATTTGTCTATAATATAAAAGATGTTTCCCGTGTTCATGTAATGAAATTTACTGGTTCTTTTGATATTGTATACCAAGATGTCAAACAACTTTCCAATGATCTAACAGTTATTCAAAATATTATCTTTGATAATGACTTTCATTTAAACAATCCAAATTTCTCTGACGAATTAAAAACATTCAAAAAAAATACCTATCATTCTAATGTGTCATATCTGGCACATTCACCTCGAGCTCCTCCTATTATTATATAAATTAATATTGTAAGTATATTACAAGTATTATATATATCATATTAGTGGAGTTTCTCATGAAAGAACTAAAAGAACACAAAGAATTTATTATTAAAACATCTATTGTTTTTAGTATTTTTGTAGGTGGCTTAGTCATTCTCAAAATTATTGAAGAAATATTCGATGTATTATTTGATATTATTGGTTTCTAAAGTAATATAATGCATACTTTTTTATTCTTACTTATTCTGTTTTCAACAACTTTTCTATGCTCTTCAAATATTTGGAGTGATGATATTTGGTTCATATTCCCTTCTAAGGGGCAACCTGTTTCAGGGATCATAGATATAAAAATTTATCCGCCACAGTCATCTGTATCTATTAATATTTGGATAGAGCATGATCAAACAGACTCTATAGTTTGGATGGGAACAGTAAGCTCAGAAAATAATTACACTATATCTGTAGATACAAAAAGATTCAAACCTGGTAAATACAAAATCGAAGCTCTCTATTATTTATATGGAAAAGATTACGATGGCGATATTGATATTTGGGTTAATGGACCATAGTACTTATCTTCTATAAGAATAAACACTTTTCTTATTACTATGAACTAAATATAAAAATTAAGGAAAAAATTATGAAAAATCTAAACAATCTTAAAAAAACAATCTTACTTGGAGCTCTTTTAATCTCTTCTACTACCGTATTTGCTGATGATATTTGGTTCATCTCTCCTCAGCCGGGTCAACCTATCCAAGGTAATGTTCAAATCAAAATTCAACCACCTTACGGAAATAATATTCCTGTAAATGTTTGGATGGAATACGATATGGGTAGAGAACATATTGTTTGGCAAGGTCAATTAACTCCTCAGAATAGTTATACTGCTACTGTTGATATTTCCAAATTTAAACCTGGTAAATATAAAATCGAAGCTCAATATTTCATTCAAGGTCGTGATTTTGATGGTGATGTTGAAGTTTGGATTGGTGGTAATACTGATCCTAATGGTCAATATTACCCTCAACAATAAATAATATAAATTAAGGGAATAATTATGAAAAATATACACAAAATATTTTTATTTGGAGCTATTTTACTCTCTTCAAACCGTTTATTTGCTGATGACATTTGGTTTATTTCTCCTCAACAAGGACTCTCTATCCAAGGACCATTAACTATTCAAGTTGCACCACCATATAATGGTAAAGCTACTGTTCATGTTAAAATAGAACACGGTAATGGTTGGGAAAGAACAATATGGAGAGGTAAATTAACTCCTAAGAATAATTATACCACCATAGTAGATACTTCTAAATTCAGACCAGGACCTTATGAATTAAAGGCCAAATATTGGATCTGGGCAGAAGATTTTGATGGTGATATTGAATTTTGGATTGGAGATCCTCAAGGTCAATACTATCCTCAATAAGAATTATCATTAATTAAAACAAATATTAGAAAAGCCCTACTAAAATTAGTAGGGCTTTTTTCTTTATAAAGACTATTTTTATATTTCTACAAATGATATTTATAAAATAAAATCATGACAATATAGTTAAAAGATCTACTTTATTAAAAATATATCACCTTTTGTTGTAGATTGTACTAAATCAGCGGCTACTACAGGTGCTGTTATTAACACATCATCTTTTTCTCCAAATCCTATACCTACATAAAAAGTTAGTCCATTATGTATAAAACTATATACTGCAACAATAGCATTTATTTCGATTTCTACAAAAGTAAAAGGAATTCCAGCAATAGTAAAAGCACCATTTTTATCTACATTTACAACAGTACCTGCAATTATACTCACAGTAGGAGTTAAAGATTTAAACCAAATAACAGACGGCTCACTTGTTTTCCATGTTCCTTGAAATTCAGTTAGAAAAATTAATCGAGGATCTGTTGTTTTTGAACATTGAGAAAATAATATTAATAAAAACAATATGCTTATATTTTGTTTCACCATCACCTCTTTTATATAAATAGTATTATAAAAATTATTTACTATATACTAATAATGATCAAAAATATCTTTAACAAAATTATTAACTCTTTTATCTAATATAGATTTATCTTGATTTATAGTAATATTAGATTTAAAAAAGGGAGATATTTTTAAAAGTTTCATCCCTGTAAATAATACCATCGCCTCTATCCATTTGGTATATTGTGAAAATTCTTCTTGTATAAAACCATCTTTAGAGTAGGCACTTTCAGGAGCACCTAGAGTCATAATGATAATCAATTCTTTATTCTTTAATTCAGAATTTTTATCAGAATCAGGTTCTGTATAAGCAAAATCTTTCAAAAAAACTTTCTCTCGCCAATGAGTTAATAGACTCGGCATTCCTACCCAATATACTGGAAAAAGCAAAATAATTCTATCTGTTTTACGAAGAATATCTTGTTCTATAGCTACATTAATATTAAAATCTGGATATAATTGATCAAGATTTCTAACATCTAATAAGAGATCCAAAGAATTAATTTTCTCAAGAATCATCTTATTTACAATAGATTTATCTTGATCAGGATGAGAAAACCATAGTGTTGTTTTCATTATTTCCTCCATATGTAAGATATTATATAATAAATAATTTTTGTTAATTATATCTAAAATAATGTGTTTATTTTATTCAATAAAGATACTACTTTTTCTTCTGTAGAAGATTCTGCAATCAATCGTATAATAGGTTCTGTATTTGACAAACGAAGATGTATCCAAGATCCGTCTTCTAAATCCAAACGCAATCCATCTTCTACATTGATGTCAGCATTAGGAAAGATAGATTTCATTTGATCAAATAATTTATTCAAATCGCCATTAAAGTTATATTTTTCTTTTTTCATTACTACAGGAGGTAATTGCGATACGATCTCAGAAAGTGATTTTTTTTCTTTTGCCAATAATTCCAGAATCAAGGCAATACCAACGAGAGAATCTCTTCCTGCATTAACAGCTGGATAAATAATTCCACCATTTCCTTCTATTCCATAAAAAGATTTTTCTAAGGCTACTTTTTTGACAACATTAGCCTCACCTACTTTGGATCTAAAATATTTTCCTTGATATTGTTTGTTAAGTAAAGCTCCAGCACTAGAAGTACTCATATTCAGTACAATACTACCGCGTTCCCCTCTCATTAAGAGGGCTTGTAATGCAAGAACAGGGGTAAGTTCTTCACTCAACACATATCCCTTTTCATCCGCTACAACCAAACGATCTGCATCCGGATCTTGAGCAAAAGCGACATCTACTTTTTTAGACAAAATAAGATCTTTCAAATGTGTTAAATGTACAGGAATAGGCTCAGCAGGTCTTTCGAAACATCCATGTGGTTCATCATAAATATAAAAAGCTTTTATTCCTAAAGAATCAAATAATTTTTTAGTAGTCATAGATCCAGAGCAATTGACAGGATCTAACAATACTGTCAATCCAGAATTTTTAATAAGATCTACATCTACTGCTTTCAAAACAGCTGAAAGGTGCTTATCCACTACGAAATCATCCATAGAATAAGAACCAACTTTATCCCATAAAGGCATCTTTAAAGGAGCTGCTATATATTTATTGATAATTACAAGATCGTCTTCATCCGTAAATACTCCACCCTTTTTGACAAATTTGAAAGCATTCCACTCCAAAGGATTGTGCGATGCTGAAATCATAATTCCTGCATCAAAACCACACTCACGAACTCCATACAAAATAGTTGGCGTAGGTACCATACCAGCATCAACAACATCCAAACCCATTATATTCAAGATGCTTGCAGATAAACGAGCCATAACATCTCCAGTAGGTCTACCATCACGCCCCATTAATACTTTTTTACCACCTTTTTCAAGAACATAGGCAGCAAAAGCATGAGAAAATTTGATAATAGTATCCATATCAAGACTATCGCCCCAAATACCACGGACTCCTGAAACACTAACTTTTAAACTCATCTTTTTTCCCTTGGGTCATTTGCCCTTTTACCTTAGAATATTCAATATAAATACATCTCTGATATATCATTATTTTTCTTCATATACCTTATCAAGGATAGATATTCTATTGGTATATAATATTATTTTTTAATTTATCTAAAATTCATTTTTTACTATACAAACAAATTTAAGACTCTCTAATAATTCTTGAATTCGTTGCTGAAGTAAAGTGATATCCTTATTAATTAATAAAATATCGAATTCTTTAATAGAATTAAGAAAGAGTATTCTCATATCACCGATATTTTGTTTTTGTTCTATTTGTGTATCTGTCTGTAAAAAATAGGAAACTTCTATATAAGTACTTATATAATAAATCATACAATCTCTTGTTTTATCCCTAGTAATCATACCACATTTAGAAATCAAACTTTGCAATTTAATAAAAAGATTCATGAATTCTTGATCTGTAATCTTATTCAAAACATATAATTGATCATCGATAAATTTATTGATATTTTGATAATGATCTTTAAGTTCTGATTTTTCTCTTAATTCATCTTCACGAATAAGATCTTCATGACGAATTCTTTTTATGTGTATGTTATTCCACATACTAAAAATAATCGCTATAATAGGAGCTATAGTTGTCCCAAGAATCCCAGCGTAATCCCATATATCTTTTTTGAGAGTAAAGCTAGATCCTTTTTCCATCAATAGATAAGTCATATTTGTTATTTCATTTGTTATTGTAAGCATTTGAGAATTCCTTAGGACATCTAATATTTATTATACCATACTATGTTTTCAAACTATTAATCTTTGGTTTTAATTCTAATAATAATAACGGAATCATTATACTCAAAATTAAATTTTCTACCCTACGATTCTTCAGTATATCTATGATAAACATATGAAATAAATAAATATAAAAACTATTTTTACCAATTAATCCCAAAATATCTAATACTATTGTTGCAAATCTATTATGAACAAATAGATAATATAAACATAGTAACAAATAAATAAATAACACCGCATACATATCTGTAGCATAAGAAAACCAATACCAATATGAAGGGAGTACTACATTTTTGAAATTTTTATATACTATCAAATACAATACAAAAGCACTAGCTATACTTAAAATCCAATAATGAAATTTTTTCCAGTTGTATAAATACTTGTATAAAAAATCTTTCAAAGATATATTATCTGTATTTAAATGTTGGAATAATACCCCTAAATATAAAAGCATTAAATGTCTAATAGGAACTAATAAAAACAAAAATAGGTACTGCTTGAATAATATAAAAACTATCATAGATTGCAAATCTTATATCGCCAGGAATTATGTGAGTTAATATAACTAGAATCATAGCTGTTCCTTTTAAGAAATCTAAACTATTATCTCTAAATATCATAAATCTCACCTCTTATCAACATTAATATATTATTATCTATTTTTATTTAATCGTCATTTTTAACTTCTTCTTGTTTGATTTTATCCAAAGCTAATGTTTCTTCGAGTAGAGCTACTAACATTTCATCTTTAGAATACTTTCCAATAACTTCTCCTTTGCGGAAAAGCACGGCACTAGTTTTACCAACAGCAATACCTAGATCAGCCTCTCTAGCTTCTCCAGGCCCATTGACTACACAACCCATAATAGCAACTCTAATATAAGATTTGATTTGACTTGTTTTTTCTTTAAAAGCATGCACCGCTTCCAAAACATCATATTCCACACGAGCACAAGTTGGACAAGAAATAATTTCTATGCCCTCTTGCCGTAGTCCTAAGGATCTCAAAATAAAACGACCTGCTTCTACTTCTTGTACAACATCTCCAGTAATAGAAACACGCAAAGTGTCTCCTATTCCCTCTTGTAACAAAGTACCCATACCGATAGCATTTTTGACAACAGCTTGCATTCCATCACCAGCTTCTGTTACCCCTAAATGAATAGGATAATTACAACGAGTCGCAAAAAGTCTATTTGCTTCTATCATGGTAAGCACATTACTCGATTTGAAAGATATTTTAATATCTTGAAAGTCCAAATCTTCTAGTAATTTGATATGTTCAAAAGAAGACTCTACCATCGCCTCTGCTGTTGGATGTGGATATTTGTGTGGATTAAGTGAACCAGCATTAACACCTATACGAATAGGCACATTTCTTTCTTTAGTAGCTTTGATAACATCTTTTACATGATTCAAATTAGATATATTACCAGGATTCAAACGCAAGCCATCCACCCCAGATTCTAAAGCAATAAGTGCCAATTTGTAATTAAAATGAATATCAGCAATTATAGGAAGAGGTGATAGCCTTTTAATCTCGGCTAAAGCTAAGGCTGAAGCTTCATCAGGAACACCTAAGCGAACAATATCACAACCAGCCGAGGACAAACGGAATAATTGATCCACAGAAGCTTGTACATCTACTGTTGGAACACTTAACATTGATTGTATTGATATTTGATTAGCATTACCTATTTTGACATCACCAACAGAAATTTCTCTTGTTTTTCTACGCTTAATATTACTCATTGTTTCCTCTATAATATTATACATAAAAGGGATTTGATAGACAAATCCCTTTTATGTATAATATTGTAATAATTTAAAATTTAACCACTTCAGATTGAAAAATTTCCCTAACTTCAGCCATTGAAAATGTACCATCATAAAGCGGTGCTTTCACAGCTGCTCCAATAAGACCTTGTGTTTCATACTGTGATAACATAGACAAATCTTCTTTGGTAGAAACATTATTAGCAATATACAAATCTACAATATCGAGATCTAGTAAATTTTCAATAGCATCCCTATCTGGATGAACCATAGGCCCATTTTCTGTGTGATTACAAAAGAATATTTCATCAATACCAAATTCAGGTAAAGATCGAACTAAATCTACAGTCCTTTTACCAATAGCATATGTCATATTTTTGGTATAAACAAAACCATCTAAAGAATCTATCCATAATGCTACAGGGCCTATATTGTTAGCTAATATGTTACGAAGAAATTTTTTATTTTCTATCAAGGAAGTTGCAGACACAATTTTTGTATATTTACGCTGTTCAAAAATACGAACACTACGCAAATCTCTAATACCACCACAATAATAAATTCTTTCTTTAGTATTATTATCTAAATAATCTAATTGTTTATTATATTGTGGTTTTCCAAGTACAACACCATCCATATCTTTTAGAAAAATCGATTTTGCACCCTGATCTATCCAATGCCTTATATGTAAGGTTGGATTTTTTATACGAGCTGACATACCTTGTCTCTCTGGTATCCCAAACTCTGTATTTCCCTGTTTAATCTCAACAATCGGAACAAGTTTCACGTTCCGCCTCCCAATCTAATACTAAACTCATATATATTTGAAATTTATATATTTTAGACTTATAGATTTTTTATAATTTACTCAATATATTTCTCATAGTAACCCCTCAATCACACACAAGAATCGCACAAATTATGCACAAATTATACACTTTTATTTAAGTTTGGTCAAGGATATTTTATAAAATAATATATATATTTTATCTTTATTACTATTGCTACTATTAATAAAAAATTTATTTGTCCGATAAGGAAAGACAAAGAGTATTTGTGAGGAAAAATTATGTCTTCAACGCCCTATCATATAGCCAACACTAATGATTTTATTCCAATCATTTTAGACATTATTAATCAAAAATATCCTAAAACAGTTGTATTACAAGGCGATCTTGGTGCTGGTAAAACAAGCTTTGTAAGAAGTTTTATAAATCAACTGCAGGATAACACAATCGTCTCTAGTCCTACTTTCACACTAATGAATATCTACCATATCCACAATCTTACCATACATCATTTTGATCTCTATAGACTGACTAGTGTAGAAGAAGTTTTGGAATGGGGTTTTGAAGAATTCGTTACAGAATGTGATTTCGCTTTTGTAGAATGGGCTGAAAGAGCTTGGGAATTAATACCCTCTCCCTATACTTTAATAAATCTGAAACATGGTGAGTCTGAAACAGAACGGACGCTTAACATTTCTATTATTACATAAATAAAAAAAAACTTTCTTATAGCTTAAGAAAGTTTTTTAATTGAAATATCACACAATAATTTTTAATTATCATATTTATTTTTTACTTACAATTATACGAGCTGCACCTCTATACAAAGCTCCTGATAAATATTTTGGATTTACACCCTTTTTGCTAGAATTACGGATCAAATCATTATAACGAACCATTCTTCCAGATTGATTCATAGAGTAAATTTCAGGATAAGAAAGATTCATTTTTGCACGAGCAACACCCCTACTACCATAATGAAGATATGTTATTGTTTGATTTTCATCAACGGATTCAACCACACCTATATGTGAAAATTCATCATCCCATAGACCATTTTTATTTTTATCATAAGTATTGTCAAAAAAAACAATATCGCCTGCTTGAAGATTTTTGTGATCCAGTAGTAAATTATTTATGTTCAAACCATCCCAAATAGCGCTAACACCGCTATCACCTTGTCCATATAAATTTAATAGATTCAATCCTGCTGCATGAAATAAAAACGCTATAAATCCTGAACAGTCCCCATTATATTTGAATCCATTGATAGTAGCAAATTCTTTGAGTCCCACTAATTTTGGAGATTTATTTAATAATTTATTATAAAAAGTAATGTTATCATTAGCAAAAATTGGAAAACTCACCATACATAACACCAAACTAGAAATAAATTTTTTCATTATTTCCTCCCATTTTTATAAACATCGGTATTTATGATAAAAAAACTATAATTAATTAGAGTCTTCTATTATTAATTCGATTTTATTTACTTTTCATAAAAATAAATATACAATATATACATATTAAGGAGAATTTATGTTAGGAATTATTGGCGCTATGCCTGAAGAAATTGTACTTATTTTAGAAAATATAGAGAATCCATCAGAATCTATTAAAGGGCATATGACATATTATACAGGAAAATTAGGCAATCAGCAAGTAGTTCTCTGTCAATCTGGTATTGGTAAAGTAAATTCAGCTCTTGTTGCTGCTACATTAATCTATAGTTTTAATGTTACAGCTATCGTTTTCACAGGAGTTGCGGGTGGGGTTTACCAAAAATTAAATCTTGGAGATATTGTAATCGGTACGGATTTTTTATATCATGATTTTGATGCTACTGCCATTGGTTACAAATTATCACAAATACCTGATGATAATGAAGTTTCTATATTTCAATCTGACACTCAATTATCTCAAAAATTCACAGATCTTGCTATTGAGATGTTTGGAAAAGACAAAATTTATCGTGGGCGTATTGTTAGTGGAGACGATTTTGTAGCCTCTCAAGTCAAAATTAACAAATTAAGAGAGCTATTTGATGCTTATGCTACAGATATGGAAAGTGCTTCTGTTGCTCATGTATCTAACAAATGTAATATTCCTTGTTGTATTATCAGAGCCATTAGCGACAAAGCCGATGGTGTTGCAGCGGATACTTATACTAATTTTTTCAAAGAAGCTGCCAAAAATTCTGCTACATTAGTAGTAGAATTCACTAAAAAATATTCTTTATAAAATTGATTTTATTAATTAACAAAAAAAAGACAGTAATATATTACTGTCTTTTTTTATATTTAAATATAATTTGCTATTCGTGCATAATACTAAAATTTCTCCAAGAAGATTTAGTTAAATGTTTACCTTTTTTATTAACATATATTACTTTTAACAAATATTTACCATTTGCCCAAGAGCTAATATCTATCGAGTCTTTATAATTTTGGTCAGGAGATAATAATAATGTTATCATATTTTTACCCTCTGATCTTTCAAAAATTTCTATATTGATATAGCGACCCGCCTCTATATCTTCTGGATTTGGTTCTATAAATACAAACAAACTATCTTTCTTAATAATAGAATGTTCTTGTGGTTGTAATATTTTAGGAGGTGTTCCCCAGATTATTTGAACAAAACCTAGCACTATTATCATATATATAATTCTTCTCATAATAACCTCTACTCTACTTTACTTTAAAATAGACACTATTAACGAAAAGATCAATTATATATAACTTCTATAGAGTGAAATTTATAAAAATTTGAAACATGTTATATATTAGGAATAAGTTTTGAATAACAAATTACCATCTTTATCTATCACAACACTAGTTGGTATTATAGATATAAATTCATTCAATGCTATATCAGATTCTTTGAAGTGCACTCTAATATAATTTTCTGTATAAGCCTCTCTAATACCTTGTTTCGCTGTTTCTGTCAAAGCTTTGTAAGGCTTGCCCAAACAATATTCTTGAGCAAATTTCAAGGCTGTTTCTTGATAAACAACACGGAGCCTTTCTTCTCTATTTTTTTTTATAGAGGGAGCAAAATCATGCATCCGAGCAGCTGTTGTCCCTTCACGACGAGAATAAGGAAAAATATGGATGCGAGAAAATTGTGCTTTACGAATAATTTCTAAAGTTTCTTCAAATTCTTCTTCTGTTTCATTTGGAAATCCAACAATAATATCTGTTGTAATTCCAGCATCAGGACGAATCGCTCTGATTTTTGAAATTAATGCTAAAAAAGTATGGGAGTCATAATGTCTAAACATTCTTTTCAACACACTATCCGATCCTGATTGCACTGATAAATGAAAATGTGGAGCCATTTTTGGATGAGCCAAACAATCCAACAAGATAGGATCAAATTCATCTGGTTGTAAGGAAGACAGTCTCACACGAAAATCACCATCAAAAGCTAATAAAGATTGCACCATAGTTCCTAGATAACCTTCTTCTGATGCATAATCACTGAGATTAATACCTGTAAGAACAATTTCTTTGTAACCAGCTTCAAGCAATAATTGAAATGCTTTACGAATTTTCTGAGGTGATTGACTTCTACTACGACCACGAGCAAAAGGAATTTTACAAAAAGAACAAAATTTATCACAACCGTCTTGAATTTTTAGAAAAGCTCTTGTTCTTTCAAATCCTGATACTTCAGGAAATTCTGTATCATCTTTCCCATCAACTAATTTTTGTCCTAAATTTAGAAGAGGTAAATACTCATGTATACTAAATTTTTGTTCATTTC
The DNA here is from genome assembly GCA_030154445.1 of Spirochaetota bacterium. Classification (NCBI taxonomy): domain Bacteria; kingdom Pseudomonadati; phylum Spirochaetota; species Spirochaetota bacterium. Next base: position 26,798 of record JAGUQW010000004.1, read on the forward strand.
TCAAAATAAGATCTATATAATTTTCTTCTGCTAATTCCATTCCATCGGTAGTGGCATAACAGCCTGTTGCTATTACTTTTTTACCTTGATTTTTGGCTCTACGCATATACTTACGGCCTTTATCATCTGCTTTAGCAGTAACAGTACAAGTATTCACAATGACAATATCTGCATCTTCTTGTTGATCACAGATTATATATCCCCTATCTTTGAGATTTGCTGTAATTGCATTTCCTTCAAAAGTATTTAATTTACAACCCATATTAATCATATGTATTTTTTGGGATTTATTTTCTATCATATTTGACCCTTAATATAAATTATCTAGTATTTCTTTGGTAAGATTTATTGCTTCAAATCCAAAATCTTTTAATAATCCTTCACGGGTATCTGTATTCGGAAATTGATCATTAATATTTTTAATCAATAAAGAAGTGTTTTTGTCTATTTTATTTTGCAAATATTCTCCTATACCACCAGTAGCGATCCCCTCTTCTAATAAAACAATATGTTTTTTCGCATTAAGATAGGTAATAACTGTATCATTGATAGGCTTTGCAAATCTCAAATGATAAATAGCGTAATTTTTATGATGTTCTGTTAATAATTTTTGTATCATTAAAGCTTCTTCTAATAAAGAGCCAAAAATCACAATCACTCCATCATTACCCGATACAAGTTCTATTCCTTGCCCTAAGATAATATCCTCTGTAGACTTATCCCAAATAGGTGCTATATCTTTAGGATAGCGTATTGCTACTGGTTTTCCCCAAATAAGTGCTTGCGTTAACATTAGTTGTAATTCTTTTTCAGTAAGAGGACTCATAATAATCATATTAGGAATAATACGAAGATAAGCAATATCAAAAATACCTTGGTGTGTTTTGCCATCACCAGGGACTAAACCCGATCTATCCAAACAAAAAATCACTGGATATTCTGCAATAGCAACATCGTGTAATACTTGATCATAAGCTCGTTGTAAAAAAGTAGAATATATTGCTACAATTGGTCTTTTACCTTGTATCGCAAGACCTGCTGCACAAGTAACTGCGTGTTGTTCTGCAATACCAACATCAATAAAACGATTAGGAAATTGTTTGGAATAATTAATAAGACCTGTTCCTTCCCGCATTGCGGCAGTAAGAACAATAATATCTTCATTCTTTTCTGCTAAAGTGCAAACTATCTCACCAAATATACTAGACCAAGATTTTCCTTTTTTTGGATTCAAAGAAATACTATCATCTTTGGCTGAGATTCCATGATAATTAATAGGATCTTTTAGTGCATCTACCGATCCTCTGCCTTTTTGGGTAAGTACATGAAGTAATAAAGTTGTTTTGTGATTTTTAACTTCTTCAAAAATACTAATCAATTGAGATAAATTATGTCCATCAAAAGGCCCTAAATAATGCACCCCGAGATTTTCAAAAATATTCTGTCTATTAAAAAATCGTTTTTTAATAGATGATTTTATGGCAAATAATAGATCATGAATCCAGCGTCCTATCTTAGTATAAGACAGGATGCCAGACACTTCTTTTTTTAAAGATAGGTACATTTTGTTCGTGCGTAGGATATTAAGATGTTTAGAAATACCACCTACATTTTCGGAAATAGACATTTTATTATCATTTAAAATAATCAATAAAGGAACTTCTCTCCAAGATGCATCATTCAAAGCTTCATAAACCATACCACTGGTAAAAGATCCATCACCGATAATAGCTACCGTTGAACTATTATTTTGATCAATTTTTTTTGCTGTTGCTATTCCCACTCCTAAGGATACAGAAGTAGAACTATGTCCTGCATGAACAATATCATGTTCACTTTCCATGGGCGAAGGATATCCAGACATGCCGTTTTTTTTACGAAGTGTTGGAAATTTATCTTGTCTTCCTGTAAGGATTTTATGTACATAAGATTGATGCCCTACATCCCAAATAAAAGCATCTTTAGGTGAGTCAAAAACATAATGTAAGGCTACAGTTAATTCTACAACACCCAAATTTGGAGCCAAATGTCCTCCAGTTTTGGTAACATTATCTATAAGAAAATCCCGAATTTCATCTGATAATAAAGACAATTCTGCGAGTGATAATTTTTTTAAATCTGAAAGATTATTAATTGTTGGTAATATACATTTATTCATAGATATTATTATAACATTTTATTATTTATTATTCAATAACAAATATTTATTAATATAAACAAAAAAAACCTCTCCTAAAATAAGAGAGGTTTTTATTATTATATCTATTTATCTACAAAAGATTATACTTTTGTTTCTTCTGTATTTTTTGCTAACACTTCAGATGCGTCATCTAAAGTGTTAATTGTTTCGATAGCAGGAAATACACGAGCAGGATGTGTTTTTCTAAATTCATCTAAAATTGGAAATTTAGGTCTATTAACATCACCTAATATAGCTATCACTTCAGTAGAAGAAAGTGTTTCTTTTTCTAACAAAACTTCAGCAAGATCTATTAATTTATCTTTATGTTCGTTTAACAAAATCAATGCTCTTGCATAAGCTTCAGAAACGATTCTTTTGATTTCTGTATCTATATCTTCATGTGTTTTTTCAGAGTATGTCTTTCGGCTTGAGATATCTTTTGCCAAGAATACAGGACCTTCACTTTCACCATACTGGATAGTACCTAAAAGATCACTCATCCCCCATTCACACACCATAGCTCTAGCATATTTTGTAACATGTTCTATATCTCCACGAGCACCTGCAGATATATATTCTTTACCGAACATAATTTCTTCAGCAACACGACCACTCAAAGCCATGATGATATTTTCTTCAACTTTTTTCTTAATAAAAGAATATTTATCATTTTGTGGAAGGAAAAAAGTAACTCCAAGTGCTTGACCTCTAGGAATAATCGTAACTTTATGAATAGGATCAACTAATGTCAAATAGTGCCCAGAGACAGCATGCCCAGCTTCATGATAAGCTGTTGTAAGCTTATCTTCGTCTGTCATTACCATAGAGCGTCTTTCTGGTCCCATCATGACTTTATCTTTTGCATATTCAAAATCATTGGCTGTTATTTCTTTTCGATTTTCACGACCAGCTTTTAAGGCAGCTTCATTAGCAAGATTCTCTAAATCTGCTCCTGTAAATCCTGGAGTACCTTTAGCGATTATAGAAAGATCTATATTTTCAGCTAATTTTTTCTTCTTTGAATGTACGACCAGAATAGCTTCTCTCGCTTTTACATCTGGTCTATCTACAATAACTTGTCTATCAAAACGACCTGGTCTTTTTAAAGCAGGATCGAGAATATCTGGTCTATTAGTAGCTGCGATAATAATTAATCCCTCAGAAGAATCAAAGCCATCCATCTCTACAAGAATTTGATTGAGTGTTTGTTCTCTTTCATCATGTGAACCACCCCAGCCTGATCCTCTAGCACGACCAACAGCATCAAGCTCATCTATAAAAATAATAGCAGGAGCTTTTTTACGCCCATTAGCAAAAAGATCTCTAACTCTTGAAGCACCAACACCAACAAACATTTCAACAAATTCAGAACCTGAAACACTGAAGAAAGGAACATTCGCTTCTCCAGCAACAGCTTTAGCTAAGAGTGTTTTACCTGTTCCTGGAGGGCCTACCAAAAGAACCCCTTTTGGTATTTTTGCTCCTAAATCTAGAAATTTCTTAGGGTGTTTTAAAAATTCTACAACTTCTTCCAAATCATCTTTGGCTTCTGTTACACCTGCAACATCTGAAAACATCTTTTTCTCACCAGTATCACTATGAAGTCTAGCTTTAGTTTTACCAAAATTCATTGCTTGACCTGGTCCACCACCACCACCGCCTTTAGAAAAAGAAGACCAAAGCATTAATACACCAGCAGAAATAATTAAAATCCACCAAAAAGAAGAACTAGTACCCGATGATTGGACAATCTTACCTTTAGTAAGAATGTTTTTTTCTTTTAAAAGTGGTAATAACATAGGATCATTCATAGGCATAATAGTCAAAAAGTTTTTGACTACATTTGTATTTTTACTAGTATATATACCTTCAATTTTTTGACCTTGAATAGAAATAGATTCAATATTATCATTTTCTAATTGTTGAAAAAACTTAGAATATTCAACTACTGTCGCTGGAGATTCAAGTTTTGACCATACCACAAAAAGACCTAAAGTGATTAATAAAAATACTCCTATAGTCAGTCCTTGATTTCCATTAGATGGGAGTTTTTTTTTAGTTTTCTTTTTATTCATTAGATATTCCTTGTTCAGTATTTTTATAGGTTTTTCAATGTCTTAATATAAATATACAAATCATTTACAATAAAAGTAAATGATCTTTACACCCAATAACCAATATATGGTAAATTTCTAAGATATTGATTGTCATCTAATCCATATCCAATAACAAAATGATTTGGAATGTCAAAGCCTATCCAATCAGCTTTAATATCAACTCTTCTATTTTCTATTTTGTTTAATAACACAGCTATCTTACAAGACATAGGGTTATGAAAATTCTTTATATGTTTCAAAATATGTTCAAAAGTTAAGCCTGTATCTAAAATATCTTCAATTATTACAATTTTTTTACCTTCAATATTTTCAGAAAGATCTCTTGTAATTTTAACATGACCTGAGCTTATATTATCTATATAACTCTGTGTTTCGATAAAATCCATACGAACTTTTCCCGTAAGACAACGAAATATATCTGCATAAAAAGGAATAGCACCCTTGAGATTAGCTATAATTACAGCCTCATCATCACCTATATAATCATTGATGTTTTGAGCTATCTCTTTGACTCGTTGTGCTATCTGCTCTTGAGTAAATAAAACTTCTAATTTTTTCATCCAAAATATTCCTTATGATAAAATAATATGTTTATAAGCTTTCTATATATAGTCCTAATTGACTATCTACAGCTCTTACACTAGGAATAATATAAACAAAATTATAAGCACACAAACCTACAACAAGATCATTTTTTATAATCACTTGTGCCAAAGATCTTTGAGATAGTGGAACTTTTTTGTCTTTTAGAATTTGTCTCATTGTTTTAGTACCTTCATTCCAAGAAATACGCTCTCCAACATAAGGTGATCTCAAAAACAACTCATCTTCTATCATATAAAATAGACCATATCCAACAACTTGCTTTATTTTCCATTCTAATAATTCTAATGATATTACTTTAGTATGAATGATAAATGATTTTTTTTCAAGCATTTTATATTGATTTTTTAAAATAATTACAATTTTACCTTGTTCTTTTAATATCTCACCACCAGAAGAACTATATAATACAATACTATGATCTTGATTGTCTTGTAACATAATAATAATTTTTAGCAATTGAGAACGAGAAATACTTACTCCAAAAGCATGTATTATTTTGTATTGTATCAATCGTTTTTGTATTATTACATGCTCTTGAAGAAATTGTTGTACGGAACATTTATTATTATGGAATAATTCTGATTCTTTTTTTTTTGTATAAGAGCACAGAAAATCTTCTTCTTCTACCCTCGATTCTGATAAGCTTATTATTTTGTTATCAAAACCATTTATTTTTTGTTTTAATAGAGGTATAATATTTAATCGTAAAAAATTACGAAGATAAATAGTGTTTTTATTAGAACTATCTTCTATATATAATATGTCGTTTTCTTTAATATAGGATTCGATTTCTTCTTTAGAAATAAAAAGCATAGGTCTTATTATTTCCAAAGAAGAAATATTATCTAATACTCGTTTATGAGGAATAAAAATATTTAATGATCCTCTTAAAATTTTTAAGAAAACTGTTTCTATAAGATCATCTTTGTGATGTGCTGTTAGAATTTTAGTAATATGGCGCATGTTAGCAGCTTCTGTAAAAAGTCTATAGCGTTCTTTTCTAGCATTATTTTCAAAATCAGCCATATTCAAAGACAAAGCTACTGCTGTCAACTCTTGAAATTCTATTCCTAAATTTTTACAATAAGTATTAATCGCTTCCGATTCATGTTTACATTCTAGTCTTGTTTGATGATTAACATGGAAGACAATAATATTTTTTGAAATAGTAGTACAAACATGAAGTAAAAACATAGAATCCTTCCCCCCAGAAACAGCAAGAGCTATTTTGGAAGAAGGTGAACTCTGTTTAAAAATCTCTACTAATAGATGAGTAAGTTTTATAATATTTGTCATTGCTCATTTTTGTGTTGCAAATTTTTGCATATTATCAAATAATCTATCATCGATTGAGTCATATCTGGAGACATTGATAAGGCTTGGACTTGTTGATTAATTTGCTCTCTATCCTCTTCTGATACATTTATAAAAGGGACTTGGGGTATATACGAAGGTTCTAGATCAATAAATGGATGATGAGATTGCTGAAAACGAAGAGCGTGTATTTTGAATCGATTGGGTATTTTTTCCAAATAGTCTGCTACATAAGCTGTTAGTGCTGTTTGTGTACTTCCATCAGTAACATGTACTAACAAGCGTCTTTTAATCTCTCCAGTTTCTTGACCATTTTCGTCTTTTTTGGGAATATACTCACACTTGGCTACTTGACTTCGTTGTGCCATTTTATCACCAACAATATCTTTCCATATTAGGCGGATTTCAGCAACAATTTTGACATTTAAGGGTATCCTTTTTTCTATCAAACGAACGAATTGTTTTAGAGCCTTAAAAGATGACGATTTATAATGCAAAGGATACCTCTTTATTGTGTATATTATCTCCTAAAAAGATAGCGTTTCAACATGTTTACACTCATCTATTTTAGGTATTTTGTAGTACCATCATATTACAAAGATAGATTTATTATTAGATTAAATTTTTACTAGACACCCAAACTATTAGACACTTATTGATTTGCTAAAATTATAATAAAAGTATTAATTATTGTTCTTACTTTTGATAAATTTTTGTACCATCTCTTGGACATCATCAATAGAACCTTTTTCTTCAAAAATATAGTAAGATACCAAATCTAAGTATTGAAGAATCAATTCTCCTCTATGAGTATGTGCTACAATATTAGGAACGGAAAGCTTAGTGTCTAAAGTCCAATACACATTAGGAAGCATAACTAATGTGTTTTTTTGAATAGGGTGCACTTGACAGTCGGGTCTTTTTACTAACTCTTCAAAGACTTCTTCCGTACAGTACAAATCTGGTTTGTAAGTATCTGTATCATGCATAATTTGAGAAATCACTTGTTCGATATTTTGTATGGTAGACATATAACACCTCTTAATTATATATTAAAACATATCTAATTATACTAAATATTAATAAAAAAAACAATAAAGATCTCATAAAAAAAGATAAAAAAAAACTAATGCTTCTTATAAATATTCCGATATTTATAGAGCAGTACTCTGTAGATTGAAAGAGAGAGTAATACTCTGGGAGGATACTATTATGATGCGTTCACTATGGACAGCAGCTTCTGGAATGGTTGGGGAACAATTCCATATAGATACAATTTCAAACAATTTAGCAAATATTAACACCACAGGATTCAAAAGAACTCGTGCTGAATTTGAAGATCTTCTATACCAAACACAACGCCTAGCTGGAACACCTTCTTCGGAAGTCACCCAAAATCCTATTGGAATCCAAACAGGCCTCGGCGTAAAAGTATCAGGAACACAAAAATTCTATACGCAAGGTAGTTTACAACAAACAGGGAATGTTCTTGATATTGCTATCGAAGATGAAGGATTTTTTGCTGTTGAAATGCCTGACGGTACTACCGCATATACAAGAGATGGTACTTTTAAAATAGACGCAAATAGAGATATTGTTACCTCTCAAGGTTATTATTTATTACCTAAAACTCAACTTCCTGATGATTTTGAAATCACCTCGCTAAGTATTACTCCAACAGGTACTGTTAGTGTGAAAGTTTCTGGTGAAAATGATCCTCGTGAAATTGGTAATATCACTTTACAGCGTTTTATCAATCCAACAGGATTAACTAATCTTGGAGAAAATCTTGTCAAAGAAAGCCCAGCTTCAGGATCTCCTGTAGAAGGAATTCCAACTCAGCAAGGTTTTGGCGCATTGAGACAAAGTTTTTTAGAAATGTCTAATGTCTCTGCTATTACTGAAATGGTAGATATGATCGTTGCACAAAGAGCTTATGAATTCAACTCTCGTGCTATCCAAACAAGTGATAACATGTTAGGTTCTGCCGTGTCTTTAAAAAGATAAATAATTAAATAAAAATATAGATAAAAACAACCAACATTAGTTTTGGTTGTTTTTTTATGTTTATTATTCTATAATGATACATATAAAAAATTAATATCATCCTTGAATTATTAGAGAGGTATCTATGAGATATCCTATGCAATTTATTTTACCTGCTTATACTTATAAAAATGTTAGTATCCATTCTGAAGATTTTCCACAAGATATTGATAAACAACTAACATTCTGTGGAAAACGGCATTGTTTTTCTACAGTCATATCATTACCCCCTGGAACTTATCATTATCAATTTGATGCAGATGGCGTGCTAATTCCTGATACCTTAAGAACTATCTCTAGTGAATTTGCGACTATACATATTGGATCTACAGATAATAACGGTATTATTTTTGATATTGACAAATCATTTGTAAAAAACAAGCATTTGGTCTTGCTCATAGGCTTGGACTGTACTGTTTGGAAAAATGCTGTTTTGAATATTCAAACCCTGCAAGGTATGCAAACAATACACGGACACAGTACTTTTATAGAAGGTTCTTTTGATTATCAAATGTTTGTTATTGATATCACTCAAGAAGAATCTTTATTCGCTTTTTTTGAATTAATAGGATATGCTGATAATTGTTTTTTTGGAGCTAATGGCATCAAACAAACAGAATGGGCTATTGAACCTTTCGAAATAAAAGAACATCTCTCCCCCCCTATCCCTCCCTCAGATATTGTTGGTATTTATCATTTATCAAATAAAAAATCTGTTGTAGATTTTGAAAAACATAATTCTTATTTCACCAAATTTCCTATAGATTATATTTCAGGAAATATTCCTGAAAATTCTCTATTAAAAAAAGAGTTTAATCAATTCACAAATCTCCAAAATATACTTCCTCTTACCTGTTTGTTGAGAGATATTTTCTTAGAAACAGAAGACTTTAATCCTAGCTTGGGTCTTTTAGGTCGTTTTGCTTATGAACACAGACAAGATATGGCAGAAATATCTTTCTCATTATCAGATGATCTTGTTTCTTTTTGGGATCTTACCAAAAGGAATTTTAAAGTAGCTGCACGAGGGATAGGATTTCAATTATTAGGATCTATGACCCCTCTTATTTATTTTGGGGAAGAAATTGGACTTCACAAAACAGGCGAAGATAGAAATATGCTCTGGACAAAAATAAAATGGAACAAAGATCTTTATAATTTCTATCAAAAACTATTGAAATTAAGAATAAAATATCCTGTATTAAGACAAGGTAGATTTAGACTCATTTTACAAGACTGTTGTTTGTGGGGAATTGAACGCTATATGGATGGGGAGGATTCTATTTATATTTTTGCCAATCATTCTAAAAATAATATTATTATTGACCTTACTCAAATAATCAGTTATTCAGGACCTATTATTGAATTACTTTCCAATCATCCTCTCAAGCGTAAAAAAGTATGCACTGTTTTTGGAGAATCTCTTGTAGCCTTCAAATCTAACAAATCTAAAAGTAAAATTATTTGTATAGGGCAAGAGGATGATGAAGAATAAGAGTATCTCTTAATTCATCACGAGAGACATGTGTATAAATTTCTGTTGTCGCCAAACTATTATGACCTAGTAACTCTTGTATCATTCTCAGATCAGCACCATGTGATAACATATGCGTTGCAAAAGCATGTCTTAACATATGAGGATGTAGTTTTGTAATATCCAAGTTTTTAGAATATTGATTAATTACTTTCCATACAAACATTCTTGACACATGTTTTCTAAATTTTGATGTAATCACAAAATTACACAAGATACCTTTCAAATACTCCTGTCGTACAGGAAAATACTTTCTAATCAGTTGTTTCAAACGATTTCCCATAGGAATAAGTCTTTCTTTGTTACCCTTTCCCAAAACTCGTATTATTTCTTCTTCTATATATATATTGTTTATTCTTAATTGGCATAATTCTGATACACGAATACCACAAGAATATAACAATTCAAAAATCATCGCATCTCTTAAAACAGGAAATGAACCGTCATTATTATCAAAAAATGCAAACACATCATCAAGCTCATCTTCACTTACGATATTAGGTAATTTCTGCACTAATTTAGGAAGATTTATTAATCCCATAGGATCATCATCCCTTATTTCCAAGCGTTGTAAATCTTTGTAAAAAGATCTAAAGCATGATATTTTTCGAGACATCGTTTTAGGGGAAAGAAACTCTCCATAGCTTTCTTTTGAATTTTTATTTAGCGTAATCAAATAATTAGTTATTTCTTGATAGACAACATCTTTAATATCCCGCCCTAAATATAATTCCAAATCTACAAGATCCTTCTGATAAGCAATTATTGTATTAAGAGAGTAATTCTTTTCATATTTGAGGCGTCTCAAATATTGAGTTATAGAATTTTTAACATTCATTATATTTTTCATTATATGTACTCTTTATATTTTTATACTTTATTAAAGGATCGGAGTTTTTTATCATTTGTATATATTTTTCTAATGTTTTTTTTAAAAAATCCGATGATTATAATAGGGAACAACTATTGAAAGAGAGGATACTGAAAATGGTAAAAAGTCTTTATACTGGTGCTAGTGCTATGATTGCACTTCAAGAATCCATGAATTCTATTTCACAAAATTTATCAAATGTTAATACAGATGGATATAAAAGAGAAACCGCAGTAATGAAAGCATTTCCAGAAATGCTTGCTCGAAGAGTTAATGATGATGGACAAGTCAAATTCCCACTAGGATCTTTTGACAAAGCTCCTATCGCTGGTAAAATTGGAACAGGTGTAGAATATAACGAATCCTATATTCGTTTTGAACAAGGTAGCTTATCTCAAACAGAGGGGCAATTTGATTTTGCTTTAGAAGGTGATGGATTTTTCTCTATAGAAACACCTAATGGTATTCGTTATGCGAGAAATGGTAAATTTACTATTTCAGGAGATGGTTTTGTTGTTGACAATAATGGAAACTATCTCTTGGGGGAAGAGGGTCGTCTTCAAGTAGCTCGTAACAACTTTAAAGTAGACAAAGAAGCTAATATTACTATAAACCCAACTATTCCATATGATGGATTTACAACAGTTGTTGGTAATGAATGGCAACCAGAACAATCACTAGGCAAATTAAAAATTGTTGATTTCAAACACTCTCGCTATCTTGTTCGTGAAGGTAATCACCTTTATGCGGAAAGTAAATTTTCAGGTAAAGCTCAAGATCTTGAAAAACCTCGTGTATTACAAGGATTTTTAGAGAAATCTACAGTGCAACCTGTTGATGAAATGGTGCGTATGATAGAAGTACAACGCTTGTATGAAGCCAACCAAAAAGTAATTCAAACAACAGATGACCTTCTTAGCCAAGCTGTTAACAAAGTATTAAAATAACAAAAAAGCTCCCTTTATAAAGGGAGCTTTTTTTTGTGATTTCTATTGTTTATTTCAATCCTATTGCATAACCCAAACTAGCATAAATACTATAATTAAATATATTTGAAGAATTATGACCATTGTAATTTACAAATAAATTATTTTTACCAGTAGGTATTACAAAGTCTATTTTATGTCTCAATCCTACCATCATACCTGTATTAAAAACTACTTGAAATCCACCAGGAAGAATTAATCCTACATTAAAATTATCGCCTAAGCGACTATGATCAACACTGTTATTATGAAAAAGCGTACTTCCTCCCATAGAGAACCCAACAATATCAGCCATAATACGGAAACGATCGAAAAGTTGACCCAACTGAAAAGTAGAACCTATAGAACCTGAATATCCTTTTAATTGAACTGTAGTATTATAGTCTTTTAAATATACATCACCAATACTACTAAGATTTGCAAAAGTCATTGCAAATCCTACACGAGTATCTGATCCATACACCATTTTGTCATTTGACATTTTATAGTACAAATATCCTAATTCTACATTAAACCCACCACCATTATATTTAGCTCTAGTATCATCAACTACACGATCTGTAATCCCAGATTTTTTTTGAGATTCGATCTGAAAATAATCATACCCACCACCAAAGTTAATCGTAAAGTTATGTGTTTTAACATTCGAGTACCCCTGATTTACTAATAGTAGGGACAATATTAGCAATATTTTTCTCATAGCTCTTCTCCTTAAGATATATTACATTTATATTACATTTGATTTTTTAAAAGCTGAATCTCATTTATATTAAAGTGTATAGTCCAAATATAATCATATTATTACCATAAGGGAAATTTTTGAATAAAATGAATTTTTATATTATAATTAATCTATGAAAAATAAAATAAAATACACTTTACAAAATCATCTATCACTCCCTTTATATCTTGCTATTAGAAGATTACTCCCCAAATCTAATTCACCAGGGGTCGTATTACTTCCTAGATTAGCCTTCCTTTCTATTGTCTTAGGTGTCTCAGCCTCTATATTAATTCTATCATTAACAAATGGATTGCATCATAATTATCTCCAAAAATTAGCTGAATCTGATTCGCATTTGTCTATTATCTCTATTGGAAAAGGCATTCCTGCTTATCAAGAAATCATTAAAAATATCAAAACACATCCTGAAATAGTAGCAGCATATCCCTATTCTCAAAATGAAGCCTTACTCAAGTATTATGGAGAAACTACAGGTATTGTTATAAAATCTTATCCTCAAGAATTTGTAAAAGATAGATCATTTAACACTTATTTTCGATTACTCAAAGGAGAGTGGAGTTTTAATAATCCTCGAACTATTGCTATTGGGGAAGCCCTCTCCAAAAACATGGCTATCTTTGTAGGGGATTTTGTAGAAATTATGACTTTTGATGAAGTGCTGGGAACAATTGTTTATCGTTTTAAAGTGTCTGGAATATTTACTGCTAATGATGGATTATTAGACAAAGGATTGGCTTTTATTGGTTTTGATGACGCTAGTGAGATTTTTGATTTTGAAGGTTACTCACCTTCTATTGGTATAAGAGTAATTGATTATCAAAAATCTGAAACAATTGCACAAAATTTGAGACAAAATTATAAAATACCTTTTAGTATTAGCACATGGAAAATCACCAATCTTAATACACTCTTGGCACTAGCTAATGAAAAACAAATAATTCGAGTTTTATTAATAATTTTTTTCTGTGTAGCTTTCTTTGGGATTTTGTCAGTAATGACAGCTCTTGTTACCGACAAAAGAGATGAGATTGCTCTTCTCAAAACACTAGGCATGACCCCTCAAGAAAACTTTAGATCTTTTGTATTCACAGGTTTGATCTTGGGCATAGCAGCATCTATTGTAGGAACAATCATAGGGATATTCATAAGTTTGAATTTTAATAATTTGATTTCAAGTATTGAATATATTATTAATTTTGTATTATCTATCATTGGCTACATCACACAAAAAAATATAAACACTTTTAATTTTTTAAATCAAAATGTATACTATCTAAAGAAATTTCCTATTCGTATTCAATTGATAGATATCATCTTTTCTTCTTTGTCTGCTATTTTGTGTACTCTACTGGCAGCTATTTATCCAGCTTATATTTCTAAAAATTTTAAACCTGCTGAAATATTACGTAAAAGAGCTTTTTAATATAAGGAATTATAATGAATATTATTTCAATAAACAATTTATCAAAAAGCTATAATTCTCCTCAAGGTAAAATATCTGTATTATCCAATGTTTTTCTTAATGTAAATCAAGGTGAATCGGTGGCTATTGTAGGAGAAAGTGGAAGAGGAAAAACTACTTTATTATATTTGTTATCAGGATTGGATCAAGCTGATCAGGGTAGTATTTTAATTAATAATTACCAAATAGACAAATTAAATGAAACTGAATTAGCATTATTCAGAGCTAATAATTTTGGATTTGTATTTCAGCATCATTTTTTACTTAATGATTTGGATGCTTTGGACAACACCATATTACCATTAAGAATTTCTAAAAAATTTACTAAAAACAGTCTGCAAGAAATTATAAAATTATTTCATTATTTTGGATTAGAAAAACGATTGTATCACTTTCCTGACGAATTATCAGGAGGGGAAAAGCAACGATTAGCCTTGATTAGGGCATTAGCTATTAAGCCTTTAATTATTTTTGCTGATGAACCAACAGGATCTTTAGACAAAGATAATGCTAAATTATTAGAAGATCTATTATTTGAATTAACAAGAGAACAAAAAACAACTCTTATTTTATCTACTCATAATAAAAATCTTGCTCAAAAATGTGATAAATTATATACTATAGATGATCTGGAGCAACAATAATGCACTTGATAGATAGCTTCACCTCTACTTCAAAAATCAATCTTTATCTTGATATTGTAGGAAGAGACCCTATAGATGGCTACCATTATATAGAAAGTATTTATTATGAAATCCCTTGGGGAGATGATTTTGAAATTTACTCTTCTCAACAAGATTATGTTGAATTTATTGATATTTCTTTGGAAGAAATTCCTCAAGAAAATACGGTTACTAAAGCATTAAAACTATTCAAAGAAAAATTCAAGATCACAGAATCTTATTATATCAAAATTAAAAAAAATGTTCCTATGGGAGCGGGATTGGGAGGAGGTAGTGGTGATGCTGGCTCTTTATTAAAATGGTTGGCTCGTAGATTTGATATAGAAATAACAAATTGTATTTCTATAGCTCAAAAGATAGGGAGTGATGTTCCCTTTTTTCTATATGGAAAGATGGCTTTAGTAGAAGGAAAAGGAGAAATAGTTACTCCTTTAGAAAACACTTTAAAAGGAATGCATCTTGTAATTATTTATCCCAATATTCATGTATCTACCAAAAAAGCCTTTGAAATTATAGCCCAAAATAATTGCATCACTAATAGCAAATCACAACAATTAAAAAATTTAAAAAAAAATAAATTAGAACTTGACAACCTAAAAAAATTAATATATAATATATTCAATAACAGTTTACAAATTTTAAATCAAGATTTGTATGAATTTCGAAAAAATTTAGATGATTTTTTATCTCCTGACATTATAATGATGACTGGTAGTGGATCAAGTTTTATTCTTTTTTATCAAGATAAAGAAAACATGGATCATATAAAAAAAAAGATAGCGCATAATATTAATCATTCAAAAATTTTTATCCATTCTATTTGAGCTCATCTTATGGATATGGAAGGAGACCCACATGGAAATTACAGATATCCGTATCAAAAAAGTTGAAGGCGATGCAAACAAATTACAAGCATACGCATCAATAACATTTGATGATAACTTTGTTATACATAATATCAAAATCATCGATGGACGCGAAGGATTATTTATTGCAATGCCTTCTCGTAAAACGCGTAGCGGAGATCTTAAGGATGTTGCACATCCTATCAACTCTGAATTCCGTGATCGTATGCAAAATGCTATTTTAGAAGCTTACCACGCTGAATAATAGCTTTTTATAAAGTATATAATACTTTGGGGTGTAGCCAAGTGGTAAGGCATCGGTTTTTGGTATCGACATTCGGTGGTTCGATCCCATCCACCCCAGATTAATCCCTATTCATATGAATAGGGATTTTTTATTTTATTTTTCTATTGAAAAATAAATCTCTATATTGTAAGATATATTATAATTATAACTCAAAGGAGAATTTATGAGTGGTAAATCTGGTTTGAAGCTAATTACTGGAAGAAGTAACCAAGCACTAGCAAAGAATATTTCCGCATATACTGGAATTCATTTAACAGAAACTTATATTACTGAATTTGCTGATGAAGAACTTTTCGTTCGTATTGAAGAAGATATCAGAGGTAGAGAAGTTTTTGTTATTCAATCCACATCTAATCCAGGGTATAAAAATATTTTTGAGTTATTGGTAATAGTTGATGCCCTTAAAAGAGCATCCGTCGGTCAAATAACAGCAGTAATACCTTATTATGGATATGCTCGTCAAGACAGAAAAACAGAATCTCGTGTTTCTATTACTGCCAAATTAGTTGCAAATCTCCTTGTTGAAGCAGGTGTACATAGAGTCATGACCTTAGATCTTCATGCTGCTCAAATTCAAGGATTTTTTGATATTCCTGTAGATCATCTATTCGCCTCTTCTATTTTTCATAAATATGCAGAATATCATCTAAAAGCAAATGAAGATTGGGTTGTTGTATCACCTGATGTTGGAGGATTAGAAAGAGCTCGTCATTTTGCAAAACTACTTAATGCAGGAATTGCTGTTTTTGACAAAAGACGCGAACAAAAAAATAAAGCTGAAATTCTAAATTTAATCGGTGAAATTAATGGTAAAAACACTATTCTTATTGATGATATTATAGATACAGCTGGAACTATCTGTCAGGCAGCAAATCGATTAAAAGTCTTAGGAGCAAAAAGTGTTCATATTATGGCATCTCATGGCGTATTCTCCAAAGAAGCCTCTACTCGATTAAAAGAAAGTAGTGCAGATAGTGTTATTATTACAGATACTATAGAAATACCAGATTATAAAAAAGAAATTATCGGTGATAAACTTCATGTATTAAGTTCTGCCGAATTATTTGGGGAAGCAATAGAGCGTATTCATATGAACAGATCTCTCAGCAATCTTTTTTATGAATCAAAAAAAGTATAATAATAATAAAGCTCCTTATTTGAAGTAAGGAGCTTTTTTTGTATTTAAAAGATATTGCTATAGTCTATTTTTAAAATTTTGAGAAACAACAAGATATTCAGATAATTTCATAATATCTTCATTATCTATCATTTGATCCAATACATCAATTTCTCTTTTAATAAAAGACAATGTTCTTCTAATATTATCAGAATTTTCAATAATACTTTGTGCAGAATATTGTTTTTTCGTACATGTTGGCATTAAAAAATTTCTAAGATCTTTATTATAAAATCCAAAAAACAATGTGTCTGCCCAGCTATCTTCTTGCAAAATATGAGTAAACATATGAGAAATCAATGCAACTGATTGAGATGTTTGAGATAATATTTCATCAAAAAATTCCGCAGAAGTAGGGACAATTTTAGCATCTACTATATTCCAAAATTCTCTCATGGTTTGTAATACTTTAGTACTGGTATCACTAATTATAGCCACTATCTGATCTTTAAATACATCACCTCTAATAGTGAATTCATTAGGAATATCATTTAAAAAAACAAAACAACTTACATAAGGATTGTGAGACTCTAATAAATCTAATATTTCTTCAAATAATTTAGATTTAACAGGTTGGAAATCTATGATATAAGTTCCTCTGGAGAGTAATGATTTGATATTTTTTATTGTTGTAACAGTTTCTTGTGAAGATTGATTTATAACAACAAAATCAGCTCCTTCATAAATCATTGTTTTTTGAGAAGGAGAATCTGAAATAAGGCCTTGTTGTTTTGCTTGTAATATTTGATCTGTAACAGAATCTGCACACAAAATCTCACACATAGGATATTTTTTTTTAATACCTTCAACTAAAGAAGCTGTAAAATTATCCCAGCCTATAATAACAATTTTTTCTATTTCGATTACAGACATTTAACCCTCTAATTTTAATATTATTACATATAGATATATAAATTATTCTATATTATTTTTGTTGAAAAATCAATTTATTTACAATTTCATTATACAAGTAAATCGTTTGCAAGAATTTGATTAATGAGTTATACTATGTGTAATATTTTTATTTGAGGTTTCTTTATGAATTACCAAACACAAACATTGAAACAAAAAATTTCTATTATATTATTATCTATTATTATTATGATATTAGCGATTATTCCTGCAGTTAATAATTACAAATACAATGACCATAGCAAAAATTGGTTAAATCATGATTATGGAAAAAATTTATTATCTTCTACAGAAGAATATTCTGTCTTTATGACAGAAGGCGGTGATAATCAAGTGTTTTCATCTCTATATTTCACCTATGCCGTAAAATTAAGACAAGATCTTTTTCCTTATGACCAAAAAGGAAATATTTTTAAAAAAATCTATGGAGATCTTCGTTATATTATCTATGATAATTTACAAATAAGATCTGATATCGTAAATAAAGCTCTTTTTACAGGACAAGAACCTTTTTATGTAGATATTAGAAGTCAAAAAAATCCTTATTTCGTCCCTTATGCTTTGGGGAAACCAGCTACTTATCTTACATGGGAATTAGCAAATCAACATATTTTAGGGAATTTCTATTATAAAAATTACGGACTAATGCATAAAGCACAAGAAATACGATATGCTATTATTGATTATATAGAAACACTTGGTTCTGCTAATATTAATGAAATCAAAATATATCTTAAAGAAAAACTAGGACGAAATATCAATGATATTGAATTTAATTTTTGGTTAGATCAATTAAAACAAGATGATTATATTTCTCAAAAAAACAACATTATCATATTTCTAAAATCTTATCCAAAACCTTTTAAAAAACAGCCTATTGATAATTTTATTATTAGATGGCAAGAAATAAAAAATCTTGAATATTATGATTATCTTTCTCGTGAAATTGTTATAAGTTATTCTTATGAACAAGTTAATTTATTAAAAAATCAAATTATAGAATTACAAAAAATAAGAAGAGTAGAAAATTCTAAAAACAAACAAGAACAACTTGATAAAAAAATATCTACTCTTTGGAATCAATTAACAAAATACGCTGAAACTATCAAAAAAGTTGGATATGACTCTGCTGGAACATTGCACAATCTTGGTATTTTTTATTTAAATGTTCCAGAAACATTTGATTTTATTACCAATGATTATGTTCCTATCGCTATAGAAACATGGGAACAAGCTCTTAATAGTGCTCCTTACTCTTGGTCTACCTATAATATATTATTATGGGCTTATGTAAAACAGGCAATTATAGAACCTCAAAATTCAGATTTTTATTTTGAAAAATTTGATTATTATGTAAATAGTATGACAAATAATATGACTCATTGGAAATCTATGAGTAAAAATATTTCCAAAAACAAAGTATACAAAGCTATTGAACAATTAATTAATATAAGACAACAAAGTTCAAAATTGACTGGCGAACATCTTATAAAACAAAAAGAACAAATTACTCAAATGATTAATAATTCTCAAGAATTAGATTTTCAATTATTACAATCTTATTTTACAACAATTATTAATCAACTTAATTTCTTAGACAATACGACCGCTAAAATAGAATTTAATAATTTGTGGTATAAAGCTTGGACAGTATACCAAAACAATCCTGAATTTTTTCAATGGCATATCACTACATTAGGAGAATTAAGTGGTTATAAAGATTTAATATCTCAAAACTTATATCTTATTACAGCACAAGATGCTGAGAAACATATGCCTTTATTAACAAAAGTAACAGAGGTAGAATTACCTCTATTTATTAGTATGTTTAAAATTGGAAATACTACACAAAACACCACATTGCGTATTAAATACAAAATAAAACTTTTAGAAGCTTCTAAAAAAGCACTACCACAAGATCAATATATACAAATCAAACAACAAATTGATAATATTAATTAATATAAGATATGAAATTACTAAATACATCTATATTTGACTCTTCTGCTTTACGAAAAGCTGATAAAAATATTTTTTATCTTTATTTTATTTTTGTTGGAATTGGGCTTATTTTTATTTATAGTGTTTCTCGTTATGCAATTCGTGATACAGAATTAAATGCTAATACAATTTTTTTCAAACAATTTGTTTTTGCTATTATTTCTATTGTATTAATGTTACTATTTATTCAAATCGATTATCGTATCACTCGTATTATTGTTAAACCTATTTTTTTTCTATCACTGATTTTACTTATTTTAGTATTTATTCCTGGGATAGGTCTTCAAATAGGATTAGCTCGTCGATGGATAGATTTTCGTTTTTTTTCTTTTAATCCTTCAGAATTTGCTAAAATATCCTTAATTATTTATCTTGCTCATATTTTTGTAAAAAAACATGAGCATATTGCTGATTTCACCTCAGGCTTATTACCCCCCCTTCTACTTGTTGCTATAATGTTTTGCATCATACTGTTACAATCAGGATTTTCTATTGGTGCTATTATTGTCATTGTTATGTTTACGATGATTTTTGCTGGAGGGGCGTCTCTTAAACACATAGTTAGTATTATTTTATTGACTATTCCTATCATGATTCTTGCCATATGGAATGTTACCTATCGTAAAGACAGGATTCTTGCATATATAGATCCATGGCAAGATCCCAGTGGTATAGGTTATCAATCTATAGAATCTCTAAAAGCACTAGCTCATGGTGGATTTTTTGGAGTAGGATTGGGAAATAGTATTCAAAAAATATCTCGTTTACCAGCAGCACATACAGATTTTATTTTTGCAATAATAGTAGAAGAAACAGGACTTATTGGAGGAATTACTTTAGCAAGTCTTTTTCTTTGGTTTTTTCTTAATGGATTGAAAATCTCATTTAGAACTAAAGATCCTTATGGCAAGCTTTTAGCATTTGGAATTGTTACATTAATTACTACCCATGCCTTATTAAACATGATGATTAATATGGGATTACTACCTCCTACAGGAGTATCACTTCCTTTTATTAGTTATGGTGGATCTTCTTTTGCTATGCTTTCTATTGCTACTGGTATTTTACTTAATATTAGTTCTCACATTTCACCGAGATAACTTTATTAGTTTTATAGATGACAATATGGTGTATTTTTGAATTAATTTTAAAATCATGTTATATTATAAATATAATTAGGAGTATTAAAATGAAAATATTACAAACCTCATCCTTTATTCAACAAAATATTCAATCTACAAAAAATCAAAAAACAGATGCAAAATATCCCTCTACGAATATTAAAAAATCTGATAGCAGTAATCTTAAATCATCTTCACTGAATATTCAATCTCTTAAAACAATTCATACTCTGCAACAAGATCATGTGCAAACTCAACGATTATTAGGTTCTTTAACTCAATTAATAGAATCTCTAAAATCATTCAAACAAACACCTAGTGTTTATGAAGAAAATATTAAAAACAGTCTTTTAGAAATTAAAAAAGATTTCCCAGAATTCACTAAAAAAATCGAACAACACATAAATAATCCTGAACAAATGATAGTACAAGCGAATAAAATAAAAAATGAAATTACTGCCAAAATAAATACTCAAAAAAAAGTTATTGCTCATTATTTGATTTCTGAACAAAATAAAGATGCTGTACAGAAAAAAAGTGTAACCACTAATGATACTCAAAAAATCGTTCAAAAAATTACTGATAAATCTTTATCACCC
Organism: Spirochaetota bacterium; assembly: GCA_030154445.1. Lineage (NCBI taxonomy): Bacteria > Pseudomonadati > Spirochaetota > Spirochaetota bacterium. The sequence continues at coordinate 48,306 of JAGUQW010000004.1, forward strand.
TTACATAATTCTCAAGCGATACAAATCACAAAACTTTTAAATTCTTAAAAATTTTTCCTAAATAGGAGTTTTCTACTATGTTTGATATTTTAAAATTACTTGAATACCCTAGTACTTCTTCTGTTTTTTTTGTTGCTGAATTAGGTATTAATCATGATGGTAATCTTAGTATTGCCAAACAAATGATAGACCAAGCAATAGAAGCCAAAGCAGATGCTGTAAAATTTCAATTATATGAAACAGATTTATTTTATAATAAACTCATTGCTCCTGAAGCTCATCAACTTTTCAAAACTTTTCACATTCCTTACGATCAATTTATTATTCTTAAAAAATATGCAGAATCTCGTGGTATGCTAGTATTCGCGGCTCCATTTGATACACAAACATTACAACAACTTATCAAAGATTCTATATTTCCTATCAAAATTGCTAGTGGAGATGCATTAACTGAACCATGGATCGATAATTTATTAGATAACAAAATTCCTTTCATCATTTCAACAGGATCTCTTGAAGAAAAAGAAATTCAAAAACTTGCTCATAAACTAGAAAACACCCTTTCTGCTATGTTATACTGTGTATCTGAATACCCAGCACCACCAGAAGGTTTTGATATTAGATATATTCAAACAATGCAACAATATCTACCAAATCAAGCTATTGGATTTTCTGATCATTCTCAAGGAATAGCATTATCATTAGCAGCTGTTGCTCATGGAGCAAAAATTATAGAAAGACATTTTACTTTATTTCCTGAACGAAATGATTTGGATCATCCTTTATCTTTATCACCAGAAAATTTTCATCAAATGGTAACTTCCTCTCGTATGATAGAAAAAGCTCTTGGAACAGGAATAAGAAATACATCACCTATAGAAAAAAATATTAGAAATCTTGCAGGAAGAGATATATTTGCTCATATTAATATACCAGCAAATACTCCTATTTCTGAAGAAATGATTATTTTTCAGCGTCCAGGAAAAGGTATTAGCTCTCAAGAATATAATTCTCTTTTAGGCAAATTATCTCAAAAGGATATTCCTAAAGGAACTTCTTTAAGGGGAATTTTGTTATAATATAATAACAAAATAATAGGTATTTAATATGAATAATTTAATCGTTGTTTTAGATGATTTAGGTCAAAAAGCTATAAATTTATTACAAAATTCCCCCCATACTATTAGCTTTGATCTAAAGGATCTTCCTCTAGCTACAGCTATTATTACTCGATCCACTAAAATCACCAAAGATATGATTCTTGTTTCACCTAATCTCACAATAATTTCTCGTGCAGGGGTAGGAATGGATAATATTGATGTAGAATTTGCACATTCTCAGAATATTCTTACATTCAACGCAAAAGGTGGAAACGCTGTTAACGCTGCAGAAACTACCATGGGTTTAATTCTTTCACTAGCACACAAAATTACCTATGCTCATCATTTACTATATGGACATAAAAAATGGGAAAGAGGATTGTTAACAGAAGGATTTGAAATAGCTAACAAAACATTAGGTATCATAGGTTGTGGTAATGTCGGTTTGCGTGTTGCACAATTCGCTTATGCTTTTAATATGCATGTTTTGGTGTATGATCCTTATCAATCTAATATCCCAGCTTTTGCTACACGAACACAAAATTTAAAACAATTATTAAGTGAAAGTGATTTAATAACACTACACACACCATTAACCAAAGAAACAATGTACATGATAGATGAACAAGAGTTATCGTACTGTAAAAAAAATGCTTATATTATTAATGCTTGTAGAGGAAAGGTAATCAAAGAAAGTGCCTTGATTAATGCTCTAAAAAATCACCATATAGCAGGTGCTGCATTAGATGTATTTGATAAAGAACCTATTCCAGAAAATTCTGAATTATATGATTTAGATAATATTATTATTATACCTCATCTTGGTGGTGCTGGAATTGAATGTAGAAATCGGGTATCTCAACTTGCTGTAGAAAATGTGTTAAATAAACTTTAGGATCTATAAATGATAGAAACATCTAGTATATCAATAATAATAGATATTTTATGTACCAGTATGCTTATTTATACAATTTATTATTTTTTTAGGGGTACTCATACTGCAACTATTGGAAAAGGATTGATTATTTGTATTGTATTGTACAGTATTTCTGTGATAACCAACCTTAATACAATAACTTGGTTATTTTTGAGATTCTTTAATGAACTCCCTATTATCATAGCTATTATTTTTCATCAAGAAATTAGACATTTTTTTTCTAATCTTGGAAGAAATCATCAACAAACTCATAATTCCCAGCTTTTTTCTCATCAACTTTCTATTGCTTTACAAGAATTATCTGATCAGAATACAGGGGCACTTATTATTATTGAAAGAAATATGCTCTTGAATGATCTCACGAATAATGCTGTTATGTTAGATGCTCGTTTTAGTATTGAGTTAATACATTCTATTTTTTACAAAGGAACTCCTCTGCATGATGGAGCTGTAATTATTAGAAATGAACATATACTCGCAGCCAAAGTATTACTTCCTGCTGTTTTTTCTGCTTCCTCTACTGGAACAAGACATGGGGTGGGAACTTCTATATCAAAAGAGAGAGATTGTATTGTTTTTATTGTTTCTGAAGAAACCGGAATTATTTCTTATGCTAAAGATGGTCTTCTTACTTCCATTCCAAATATGATTTTAGAGGACATTATTCATGAAACTATCCAATAAATATCAAAAATTTATTTTTTCAGATCCTGTTGGTAAGGCTATCTCTATAATACTAGCTTATTTTTTATGGTATTATGTACAAAATTTTTCTATAGAAAAATTGTATATTAGTCTTCCTGTTACTATTATTAATATTCCTCAAAATAAAATAATTGAAGCAACCAATGATATTGCTATTAGAGTAGAAATATTAGCTTATGAAGATGTATCTCGTCGTATTGAAAATATCAAAGCTATTATTGATTTATCTAATTATACTACAGGTACCAAATCTTACCCTATAACACTATTAAATTTACCTAAAGATATTGAAGCTAATATATCTCCCGAATTCAAACGCATTAGTATTTATGATATTATAAATAAAACAGTTCCTATCACTATTAATATAAAATCTAATAGTACACTAACTAATATCAGTTATAAGCCTAAAGAAGTAACTATTTCTGGATCTTCTAAAATAATAGAACAAATAAAAGCATTAACTACAGAAGAGTTAAAAATTAATAATTCTATACAAAATATTATATCAACTAATCTCAAAATATATTATCCTAATAAGGTTAAATTATTAGATGCTACTAGCGTTGATATTATATTGAATTTTAATCTTACAAATTACACCAATGAAGTTATTATACCTGTCAAATACATCGGTCAACAAAGCAATCTTCAAATTTCTTTTACCACAAATATGTATTTAAAATTTGTAACAACAAGTTCTAATATAGAGCCATTATTATTAGAAAGTTTTATGACTTTAGATCTTAGTAATATTACTAATTCTGGAAAATATAATATACCTATTAATATTTCTGTACCAACTAATGTTCATCTTATTGATCCTCCTATAGTAGTGCCTATAGAGTTATTTGATCCTTCAACAATAATAACTCTACCTATGAGAGAAGAAATTATACCAGCAAATACATCTTCAAATGAATTTGAAACTTTTAATGATTCTATACTTAAAGAATCAAAAGAAATCACTAATTATAATTTTAATACAAATATTACAAAAGAAACAAATCTGGAAAATAACTCTATGTAGAGGTATAAATGATAAATGCACTGATTCTTACTGCTGGAGGCTTGGATTCCTTACTTACCATCAAATTAATGGAACAAACTAAGATCCCTTTTCAAGTTGTTCATTTTGATATAGGATTAACACACAATAAACCTATTGTCGCGGGATTAAGAATTTCTAAATATTTTGGATTAGAAAATATTATTCGAAACAGTATAGAGATTGAAAAATTTGATGTTGCCAAAGAATTCTATGCTCAAATTTTAAATATCAAAAATTACAAAAATTACAATCCATGTTTAGAATGTAAAATATTTATTTTAAAAAAAGCCAAAGAATATATGAAAGAAATTGGTGCTCAGTTTATTGTTACAGGAGATGTCGTAGATCAACGCCCTTTAATACAAGGTAAATCAGCACTATTAACAACAGATCAGCAAGCAAATGTAGAAAACATTGTTTTTAGACCTTTATCAGCTAATATACTACCTCAATCGCCCCTACTATCTTCTTTTCCTGAATTATTAAAAATATCACATGATTTCACAAGTTTTTCTCAAAAAAGAATTGAATTGGCACAAAAATTAAATATTACCTACACTCCATCTGTCTCTGAACAATATTTTGACAAACACAAAGAAGAATTAGCCATGGGTAAAAAAGCATTTGAAATATTTGAAAAACAAAAAACAATCAATATTACTCATGCAAATCGTATAGGATTGCATTTCAAAATAGATGACACGACAAGGTGTGTTATTGGAAGAACACCTTTTGAAAGTAACTATCTCAAAAAATTCTATGAAAAATTAAAAAACAAAGATTTTGCTTTTTGTTCAAATACTCCTAGTTTTTTATTTGGATTTATGTATGGTTCTAATAACATAGAAATTCATGAGACAATAGCTCTGAAAATATTTAGTGCTATTGTCTTCCAATATCATAATTCATCAAATATTCAATTATTCAATCGTGAAAATCTATTATTAGGGAGTCAAGTGATAACTCCTTTTTCACAAATAGAAATAAAACAATATATTTTGTATGCCAATGAAATGTATTGTCCTATTAATTCTTTAGATATATAGCAAAATATTTACAAATCACTTGCTTTTTTATATGTTACATATTATACTATTTAACATTATATAAATAATTTATATTATTTTCGGAGTTTTCTATGATTATTTTTTTACTAACTATTTTTATTATTTCTATTGTACTATTAATTCCTACAATATTATTACAAACTAATGGAGCTAATAATGGAATGTTATCCTCTAATATTACAGCAGGAGCATTTGGTGCTCGTTCTAATGAAGTGTTAGTAAAATTCACTAGTTATTGTGTTGCTGCTTTTATTCTTTCAGCTCTGTTATTATCTATCCACTTCATTCGTATAAATACTGATTTTGTTGAAACAGATGTTCCTGCTCAAAGTGAAATGACTGAAACAACAGCTAATCAAATCACAGAAGAAGAAGCTAGTGCTCTTCCTATAAAAGAATAATCAATAATAACAAAATCAAAATCAAAAAAAGGTATTTTTATACCTTTTTTTTGATAATAGAGGTTCTCATGAAACATGTCGCTATTATTGTAGCAAGTGGATCTGGTTCTCGATATCATAGTACTATCCCCAAACAATTTACTCATATTAATAATAAAATGGTACTAGAATATACCATCGAAAAATTTATGAATATTGTAGATGAAATTATTATAATGGTACATCAAGATTATCAAAAATCTATGGTGCAATATTTTTCGCATCTATCCAATATACAAGTATGTATTGGTGGTAAATCACGACAAGAGAGTGTTCTTAATGGTCTCAAATATCTACAAAAACATACTCCAGATATTGTTACTATTCATGACAGCGTTAGGCCTTTAGTATCCCAAAGCATGATTTTGGATTCTTTGGCTACTGCCCAAAAATATAATTCAGCTATTCCTATTATCCCCATTGTAGATTCTTTATGGCAAAAAAATGAGACTCATACTCTTTCTACATCTTGTGATAGAAATTTATTTGTCTGTTCTCAAACACCTCAAGCTTTTAATTACAAACAAATCCTCCAAGCACACATGCATGCCAAAGATATTCTTTCACAATTTAGTGATTGTGCTGGTGTATATACAAATTTATTTCATAATGTACATACTTACGAAGGCAATAAAAACAACATCAAATTAACTACTACGGATGATCTAGCTTTTATTAAGTTTTCACTACATTAATAATAATTATTTACTTGACTATCTATGATTTAATTATTATTATTGATTATCAAATCAAAATAATACTATTTGCAGGGAGTTTTTTATGTACATACAAAAAAAATATAAAGTTCTATTCGCTAGTAGTGAAGCTGTTCCTTTTGCAAAAGTCGGAGGATTGGCTGATGTTGTTGGTGCCCTTAGTAAAGCTTTAAATCAAAAGAAACAAGATGTTCGTATTATTATTCCAAAATATCGTTCTGTTACAGAATATATGAAAAAATATCATATCAAAGCAGAAAATATTTATAAAGTAGATATTGAATTTAATGATACAGTATATCCTTTTACTATAGAAGAAGTCTCTTATCAAGAAAATAAATTTATTTTTATTGATATTCCTGAATTTTTTGACAGAGATAATCCCTATATAGATACAACTACGGGTAAAGATTACAACGATAATCTCAAGCGTTATGTGATTTTTAATAGGGCTGTTCTTGAAGCGTGTAAAGTTATTTCTTGGATACCAAATATTATTCATTGTCATGATTGGCACATGGGTTTAATTCCTTTATTCAAAAAAGCACTGCCTGAATACAGCACTGTATTTCATCAAACAAAAACTGTGTTTACTATACACAATTTATCTTATCAAGGTGTTTTTTCTGTCGATCAATACCCAAGTCTAGGTATTGATTGGAAATATTTTCATATTAATGGAATCGAATATTTCAGACATATTAATTTAATGAAAAGTGGTATTGTCTTTTCTAACGCTGTAAATACCGTTAGTAAAAAATACGCAGAAGAAATCAAAACAGACGGTAAAGGATCTGGATTAGAAGGTATCATTAGAGAAAAAACAAAAAATGGTATTTTTTATGGTATTATGAATGGTGTTGATTATACAGAATGGGATCCATCGGTAGATTGTATTTTAAAAAAAAAATATTCTCTCCTATACAATGCCGATCACCTCGATAGAAAAGCTGAAATAAAAAAAAGATTTACCAAAGAAAATGGTATAAAAATTAATAAAAAAACTCCTCTCATTGGTATTATTACAAGACTATATGACCAAAAAGGAATGGATATTTTTTTAGAATGTATAGAAAAATTATTACAAGATAATATAGCTTTTACAATTCTAGGAACAGGTAAAAAAGAATATGAAGACAAATTAACCGCTTTATCATTGAAGTACTCTTCTCTCATGGATGTTATGATAGGATTTGATGTAGATCGTTCCCATGAAATCGAAGCAGCATCTGATATTCTTTTAATGCCTTCTCGATTTGAACCATCTGGACTTAATCAATTATATAGTCTTCGTTACGGAACAGTACCTATTGTTAGAAAAACAGGGGGGTTAGCTGATTCAGTTACCGATGGAAAAACAGGTTTTGTTTTTGAAGAGTATCACCCCGAAGCTTTATTAAAAACGGTTTTCAAAGCTATTAATATCTGGAGAAATAACAAACCTCTATGGGAAAAAATTGTCAAAACAGGTATCAAAGAAGATTGGTCTTGGAAAAGATCCGCCAAAGGATATTTAGACATGTATAATGAAGTTTCATCTGTACCTAGTTGATTTAAAATCACTAAAAAAATAATACACTTTATCAATAGATAAGGTGTATTTTTTTGTATATTAGTAATATCTATCATATTAAGTATTTGAAACTTACTAAAATTTCTAGTCAAAATTTTGACGAAAGTTTAATAATAACTCATAATATTAAATAAAGAAAAGTCTCTATCAAAGAAATTTTTTTTAAATAATATCTAGGAAAAAGATATGCACTTAAATAAAGTTCTTGTTTTAGCTGGTGGTTCTTCTGTAGAAAAAGAAATTTCAAAACAATCCGGAATCAATTTGTATCAAGCTCTCTCTGAAGCTGGTTTTGATACAACTATAATAGATCCTACGCAAGATGACTTTTCTTTTGATTTTCTCAAAAAATATGATGTTATCTATCCTATTTTACATGGTAATAAAGGTGAAGATGGATGTATTCAAGGAGTTTTAGAAACTCTCAATATTCCTTATGTTGGTTGTGATGTGCTTTCTAGTGCTATTACCATGAACAAATCCATTACCAAAAAAATATTTCAATCCTTAGATATTCCTTGTGCTAAAGGTTTTACCACTACTTCTAATATACAAGACAATTTAACAAAAATAGAAGCTATTAATTATCCTGTCTTTATCAAACCTGTAAGTGAAGGTTCTAGTATTGGCTCTCTAATCCTTCATAACAAAGAAGAAGCACAAGATCTCTTGCCTAAGCATCTACAACAATTCCCAAATTCTCTTGTGGAAGAATTGCTCATAGGTAGAGAAATGACCGTAGGAATTATAAAACAAAACAATCAAATACAAATACTACCTATATTAGAGTTAAAACCTAAAGCTGAATTTTACAATTTTGAGACAAAATATACCGCTGGTATGACTGATTTTGTCATGCCAGCACCTATGGATCAAGAGACTTTAAATCTTATCCACTTTCATGTAACAACAATTTTCAAAGAATTTAATTTAAGAGATTGTATTCGTGTTGATTTGATGCTTACTGATAAAGGACCTATTTATTTAGAAATAAATACAGCTCCTGGCATGACACAAACTAGTGATATACCATTAATGCTAACAGCAGCTGATATTAATATAAAAGATTTCGTTACTCAAATGATTAAAAATGCACAAGAGAGGAACTTTAGTTGAACAAAAAAATATCAGCCTTGTTAATTGTTATTATATCCATTCTTAGTGTTATTGTTCATCAATCAATCTATGATATTTTAAATATCTTTACAGATAGTTTTTCTATTAAAAAAATTGATATCACAGGTGCTACTTATTCTCATAATGATAATTTTGATCAAATTATTACTGAAAATACTAATATCATACAGGGTAATCTTCCAAAATTAAATATAATAGAACTAAAAAATCAATTAGAACAATTAGAATTGATTAAAACAGTAGATATTAGCAGAGACTTGCCTCATACTCTTAAAATAAAAGTAATAGAACGAACTCCTATTGCTATCGTAAAGACAAAAAATTCATCTTATAAAGTAGATAACAGTGGTTTTATTTTATTATCTATTACAAATATTTTACCTTTTGTCTTGCCTGTTATTAATGTTGATTTTGGAATTGCCTTAAACAATAATCAAATTGTTGATGAACATCTTGTAAAAACATTATCAACATTAAATAGTACTAATATAAATTTGATTGATAAAATAAGCATTGATAAAAATCGAGAAACATATTTTACTTTAAAAAATATAACACCACAATTCTACATTGAAAAATTAATACTTACAGAAAATTTTCTTCTCAAAGCTCAGCGTATAGGTAAAACAATTAATAGTACTAATATACAAAAAATACCAAAAATTATTGATATATATAGTAACAAAGATACATCAATAGGATTTTTCTAAAAATAAAAAGGATCTAATGTGAATACAAATCATTCTTCTTCTATAATTGCAGGTCTCGATATAGGGTCTAGTAAAACTAGTGTTGTAATTACTAGACTTAATAACAATAACAAGCCAGAAATTTTAGGTGCTGCTAGTATACCTTCTCGTGGTATTAGAAAAGGAGTTATTGTTAATTTGGAACAAGCCGCATTAACAGTAACAGCTGCTATTGAACAAGCAGAATTACAAGCAGGGATAACAATAGAATCTGTAATTTTAGGTGTATCTGGTGGACATATAGAATTAACAAAAAGCAAAGGAATTATTGCTATTCCTTCACAAAAAGAAATTACTAGTGATGATGTTAAAAGAGTAATAGAAACAGCTACTACCATTATAATTCCTCCTGATAGAGAAATTATTCATGTATTACCGCAATCATTTTCTGTAGATGACCAATTAGGTATCAAAGACCCTACGGGAATGATGGGGTCTCGTTTGGAAATTCATGTTCATATTATTACTGTCGCAGCTACTTCTGTAAACAATCTTATCAAAAGTGTCTACAAAGCAGGATTTAATACAGCAGATATCATTCTTAAACCTCTTGCTGCAGCTCGTGCCTTGATAAAAGAAGATGAGAAAGAAGATGGTTGTATCCTAATTGATATTGGATCTAGCACCACTAATTATGTTATTTTTACTGAGGGTGGTATCAAACATACAGGTCAATTATCTATAGGTGGTGGGCATATTACTAATGATATTTCTTATGGAATGAAAACCACCATGCACATAGCAGAACAAATCAAATGCAATTATGGTTCAGCTATAGCAACATCTATTCCTATGCAAGAACAATTAGAAATACCTACTCCAAATAATAGGACAGAAAGAATAGAAAGTCGTCGTCTACTATCCGAAATTATACAACCACGTTTGGAAGAAATATTATTTTTAGTTAATGAACAAATAGAAAAAACAGGATTTAAATCGCATTTATCAGCAGGCGTTATACTTACTGGTGGCGTTTCATGTACTGAATATATAGATGAATTAGCTAGAGAAATTTTTCAATTGCCTGTTAGAATCGGTATGCCTTATCAATTTCGAGGACTAGATGAATTTGTTAAAAATCCTTCTTTTTCTACTGCTACAGGCTTGTCTATCTATGGATTACAAAATACTCCTAAATTAGATTATACTAGTAGCCCTGATGAAGATAAAAATTTTCAAAAAATTGTCTACCGTATACAAGATTGGTTTAATGAGTTCTTTTAAAAAATTTAAAAATATTTAAAAAAAAAATAAAATACCGACAATTAATATAATAGATGCTACAAACTTTTGTTTTAAGACTTATTCTATTTAAATAAATATTATTTTGATACTTGGAGGACTAATGTCTTACTTTGAAGAATTGTGGAGTGCAGGTAAAGATGAAAACGAAGCTTTTTCACAAAATTCACAAACTGAACCAAATATTTTTTCTATTTTTGATTCAGAGCAACTCGAATCTAATAATAATTCCCTTGAAATCCCTTCTGTTCCTATACAGGAAGAAGTTTTTTTTACCCCTCAAAATATCGTGAATACCCCTCCCTCTAACACACCATTACATGCCAATCTTGAGCTAGAAAATATTACTGTAGGCGGTAATCTAAAAGTTCTCGGTGTTGGTGGAGCTGGTTGTAATGCTATTAATAGAATGATAGAAGATAATGTAGCTGGTGTAGAATTTATTGCAATTAATACAGATGTACAAGTACTAAAAAAATCATTAGCACAAAAATGTATTCCTATAGGATCTAAAATCACTAAAGGATTAGGAGCTGGTGCTAAGCCTGAAATTGGTGAAAAGGCAGCTATTGAAAGTTCTGAAGAAATTAGAAATAATCTTAAAAATACAGACATGGTATTCATTACTGCTGGTATGGGTGGTGGTACAGGTACAGGAGCAGCTCCTATAATTGCTCAAATAGCAAAAGAATCTGGATCTCTTGTTGTTGCCGTTGTAACATTACCATTCTCTTTTGAAGGCTCAAAAAGACAGAAAGCTGCTATTGAAGGAATAGATAAATTAAAAAATCATGTAGATACAATGCTTGTTATTTCAAATTCACGAATTTTTGAAATTGTTGAAAAAAATACTTCTGTAAAAGATGCTTTCAAAAAAATTGATGAAGTATTAAAACAAGCTGTTCAGGGCATCTCTGGTATTATTAGTGACACTGCTATTATTAATGTAGACTTTAACGATATAAAAACTATCCTTGCAAATCGTGGTGAAGCAATTATGGGTATTGGTCAAGCAAAAGGAGATGGTCGTGCGTTGAAAGCTGCTCAAGAAGCTCTTGCAAATCCTCTAATCGAAAATAATACTTTCAAACAATCAGGAGCTATGGTTGCTAAAATCATTGGTGGGTCTGATTTTGATATGAAAGAATTTCATGAAGCAGCAGAAGCTATTTCGAAATTTTGTAGACCTGACGCTGAAATCATTATTGGCTTAGATTTTGATGAAAATTTGAGAGATCAAGTGCGTATCATTATTATAGCAACTGATCTAATAAGAGAAAATCCTAATAAAAATTCTATACCTATACAATCTCAACAGACTCAACAAACTCATAATGCGTTTAATACTATAGAAGATTTACAAAATATGCATTCTCTTGAGAACCAACATCAACAAGATTTAAGTGAAAAAAATTATATTGATTTTGATGAAGATTGGGGTATAAAATCAACACCTACTCCAAAAAGTTTTTCACAACAACAAACACCTATTCAGCAAGCTCAACAGAATACTTTTGGAGAAAGAAGAAGTATTGACTTTTCTTTGAGAAAAGAAGATACACAAGTGTATAATGAATTTGATCCTAGTGAAGCTAGGCGTTCTGTAAGTGGTGTTCCCTCTATGGTTTCTGACTTAGACACTCCTGCATTCTTAAGACGAAGAAAAAAAATTCACAGTGACTCAAATTATTAATAATAAATCGTACCGTTTTTAACGGTACGATTTATTAGATAGGATATATTATGAATAATATTAAATTAGTTCTATTACTTTTTTCTATTTCGTTACTTATTAGTTGTCAACGAAAAACATTATCTTATGAAAAAATTTTTGAAATAGATCTTGGATTTGAATCAAACCAAATTGGAAGTAATATTCCTATTTTAGAAAGCTATAGTAATAGACAAGGATTTCCAGATAATTTTCTTGTAGATGTTCCTAAGATTACTATTCAAGATTTCAAAATATATATAGCGGATTCTTATAACAAAGTTGTCAATGTATTTCCTTCTGGAATAGGAAAAGGAAATATTAATAATAATCCTACCATATCAATCCCAAACAAAGGAGAAAATTATTCTTTCGCTAGACCTTATGAAGTTTTTGTAGATAGATATAATGATATTTATGTACTTGCATCCATAATAGATTCAGAATCTTATGAAGTTCAAAATTATAGTAATCAAACAGCAGAAATTAAAAATTATGATCAATTTCAAAAAAATATTAAAAAAATATCTGATACTAATTTTTATATTTACAAATTTTCTTCACGCGGTGTATTTTTGTATCGTTTAGGAATCAATGGTATTAATTCTAAACCAATATTATATCCTACTCAAATAAGTGGAGATAATTTTGGCAATCTCTATCTTTATTTTTTAAATTTTGATACAAAAAAGAATAATCATTATTATATCATGCGTCGATATTCTAGTATAGGTGAATTAAATTTTGAATTTAATAGTAAAACAGTTGATCTACAAACTAATATTAATGATATATATTATAATGGGAATATTATTAATATTAAAAATTATAAGCATGATGAACAACTTGCAATCTTAACTGAATATCAACCTATCACTAATAGTAACAAGGAAATCATCCCCCCTAATATAGAAAATATTTGGTCTTCAGTTAATGTATATTCTATACTAGAAAATGATTTTACAACAGAAGTCTTTAAAAATAAAAAAATTACAGAAGATATTCTTGGTATTGACAAACGAGGACGAATTTTTTTCCAAAGTTATAATGAACAGACAGAATCTTTAAAAATAAGGATATTAGATCCAGAAAAAAATCATGAAAAGATATATTTCACACCAATTCACTCGTCTTATTATATATTGTTTGATTATTTTTTAGACAATAATGGAACTCTTTATAATTATCTCTTAGATAGAAATAATAAAATTATTGTTCTTCAATGGAACACTGAAGATAAATCATAAATGATTATTTGTGGTATAGATCCAGGATATGATAGAGCTGGATATGGATTTGTAAAAATAGTTGAAAATAGATGCGAAGTGTTAGCTTATGGATTGGTATCTACAAAAAAAAATAAATCATTTTGTGAAAGAATATTTGAATTAGGGATGGATTTTGAACAATTATTTGATACTTATAAACCAGATCATATTTTCATAGAAAAACTATTTATGGGGCGTAACACTTCTACAGTTTTACAAGTTGCTGAAGTCAGAGGCGTACTTCGTTATCTTGCTCAAAAAAAAAACACTCCTCTCTCTGAACTGGCTCCAACAAGTATCAAAAAAACAGTTTCTGGATATGGTGCAGCAGACAAACAACAAATGATTAGAGCTATTACTCTCCTTTTGAAATTACCTGAAGCACCGCACCCTGATGATGTGGCAGATGCATTATCTATTGCGTTTTGTGGTTATATAAAATTATCATAATCGAATCTTTTTAAAGAATTTATCACTTATATATTATAAATAATTCAAACTAATAATTATAGGAGAATTTCATGTTTTATAAAAAATTTAAAAATATAATAATAATGACTATTACTATTATATCTATTATTTCTGGAATATCTATAATACAAGCTCAGAAACAATCATTATCTATTTCTATAAGTAATAAAAATATAGAAGATTTACCAGAATTATCAAGTGTACAAAATTTACAGACTGTTCTTAGAGCTATTGCAAAAAATATAACTCCAGGAGTTGTTAGTATTGAAATAGATGGATCAAAAAATGTTCCAGCGTCTATTTCCTCAGATCCTTTTTTTCAATATTTTTTTGGAAATAGAGAAGAATTACGCCGTCAATATAATTCCGTAGGTTCTGGTTTTATTATTACTCCAGATGGATATTTATTTTCTAATTGGCATGTTGTCAAAGATGCGTCAAGTATAAAAATAACATTAGCAGATAATCGATCATTTGATGCCAAATTAATTGGTGCTGATACTGAATTAGATATAGCTCTTCTCAAAATCGAAGGTAAAGATTTACCTGTTGTTCCGTTAGGCAATGCTGACGAAACACAAGTTGGTGATCTAGTTGTAGCTATTGGAAATCCTTTTGGATTATCAAGCACTTTTACTTTTGGTACTGTTAGTGGTTTGGGAAGAGAGGGGGTTTTACCAGGATTACAACGCTTTCTACAATCTGATGTAGCTGTCAATCCAGGAAATTCAGGTGGACCTTTACTAAATATCAGAGGTCAAGCAATTGGTATCAACACAGCAATTCGTTCTCAAAGTGGCGGATATGAAGGAATTAGTTTTGCTATTCCTATTAATATTGCGCGAAGTATTGCAGAACAATTGTTTTCTTCAGGAACAATAGAAAGAGGTTTTTTAGGAATTGTTCCTCAAGAGTTAGATTCAATTACACGGAAATCTCTTAATCTTGAGAATGCCGAAGGTATCTTAGTTTCTTCATTAGAAAGTAGAGGTCCTGCTTACGAATCTGGAATAAAACAAGGTGATATTATTACTAAAGTTGATAAAACTACTATTTCAACACCTTCTCATTTAACAGAAATAATAGCTACTAAAAAACCGAAATCAAGCGTAGAGATAGAAGTTTTACGGAATGGACAAAGAACTAATCTTATAGTCACTCTTGGAATGAGACCTTCAGCCTTGGTAAGAGGTAGAGCAGAAGAAGGTGCTGAAGATCCTGGAAATCCATCCTCTAGTGTTATTTTTAAAGATATTACATTTTCTAGCCCATCCGATAATGATCTTAAAAGAAGTGGTGCAACAGAGGGAGTTGTTGTTTCTAAAGTAAATCCAAATAGTCCTCTTGCATTTATTGTATCTAAAGGTGATATCATTGCAGCAATAAATAATTATCCAACACCAAATATAGATGAATTTAGAGAAGTAACCCAAAATCTTGCTAATTCTCGTCGTTTTGCTTTTGCTATTTATAAAAATGGATATTTAGTATATCGTAGTATAGAATTTTAAGTAATATACAAAAAAAAGGTACTACACATAATATATGTGTAGTACCTTTTTTTGATAAAGTATTGCAATATTTTATCAAAAAAGTTATAATTTACTAATATTAGGAGTCATCACTATGTTATTTAAAAGTATTATTTTCTCTTTTATTTTAACGCCATCTTTTTCTTGGGGATCGTCTCCTGAAGAAAATGCAATAACTTTTGGATTATTAACACTTATTCCTCCTGTTTTATCTATTCTATTAGCATTTATTACCAAAAATGTTTATTCGTCTCTATTATGTGGTATTTGGGCTGGAGCATTGTTATTATCTAAATCTGAAGGATTTTTTACCACTGTATACAATAGTTTTGAAAAAATGATAGTTATTATTATTACAGTTCTAAGCGATAGCTGGAGTGCTACTATTATTGCACAGCTTATTACTATCAGTGGAATGATAGCTATTATTAGTAAAAATGGTGGTTCTTTTGCAATAGCATCAACAATAGCAAAAAAAGCAAAAACAGCTCGTTCAGCACAGATATTTACTTGTTTTACCGCTCTTTTTATTTTCTTTGACGATTATGCTAATTGTTTAATTACTGGTCCTGTTATGAAAACTATTACCGACAAATTAAAAGTATCTCGTGAAAAATTATCTTTTTTAGTTGATTCAACAGCAGCACCTATTGCTGGTATTGCACTAATTTCTACATGGATAGGCTATGAATTAGGAGTGTTGAGAGATGCTTATATCATTGCAGGAGTTACAGATCCTAATACTTATCAAATTTTCATACAGACACTCCCTTATCGTTTTTATAATTTCTTTATACTTGGCTTTTTATTCATTATAGCTTTTCTTAACAAAGATTTTGGACCTATGCTCCATGCTGAACAGCGAGCCAGACAAAAAGGGATCATGGTCAACTCATCACCTTCAGAATCAATAGATGATTTTTTAATACCAGATCCTAAAATAGTATACAAAATGTCTAATGCTTTAATTCCATTAAGTGTTTTAATTTTAGGAACATTTTTTGGGATTTGGTATGATGGTTATAGAGAATTAGTATCAAATAATACAGATTTTTCTACTCTTCATGGATATGACTATATGTTAGCTATTTTAGGATCTACAGATGTAATTGTTGTCATTCTAAAAGCATCTATTTTGGCTAGTATTGTAGCAATTATGGTATCAACTATAAACAAATCTCTAAGCTTATTCGAGGCTATTAAGATTTGGATTATAGGTGCTCAAAATCTTACAAGTACCGTAATTATATTAATATTAGCTTGGTCTATTTCGGCTATTATTAAAGAAATTGGTACTAGTGCTTATATCATTACTATTTTACAAAATAATATTCCTGTAGTTATTATCCCAACGATAACTTTTATCTTGGCAAGTATAATCGCATTTTCTACAGGAACATCCTATGGTACTATGGGAATTTTAATGCCTTTAGCTATTCCTTTAGTTGCCACACTTAGTGGTGATGCAAATAGCACACTAACTACTATTACAGCAGGGACTGTGCTAACAGGAGCTATTGTTGGTGATCATTGTTCTCCAATTTCTGATACGACTATACTATCAGCTGGTGGTGCAGGATGCCCTCTCATTGATCATGTGAATACTCAATTACCTTACACTATTTTTGTAGCATCCATATCTATTGTCTGTGGTTATTTATTTATAGCATTGGGCTTACCTATTATTGTAAGCTATGTTGTAGGTTTTATTTCTATGATAACTATTGTGTTTTTCATTGGAAAACATCCTGATACAGAACCAATCAAAGAATAATTAAAATCAATAAAAACTCCCATCTAGACAATTAGAAGAGAGTTTTATTTATATAGTAATTAATCCTTGTATGTTTTTATCTTATATTATAACAAATCAGAGGAATTATGAAAAAAATAAATTTTTCCAAACCTATTGTTGGAACAGAATGGATTACAGCTACCGAATATATTTTACCAGACGGTACAACAACAACTATCAAACCAGAATCAATGACACAATTATTTAACAACACGCTTGTTTATAAAGACAATCCTAGAATTATCCTCAGAGGCAAACTCGATTCTTTTCAAGCTGAATTAATTCATTGTATTTTTCAATGCCGTACTCTATATTCAGTGTCTTCGGATTTGTTATTACAATTACGCGAATTATTAGACTACTCACGCAATATACTCAAATACGAAGTTTTAAATACAGCACTTCCTGATCAAAATTTGCTTTCATGGACTTATGATGAAATAAGACTACGCTCTCACAATCCTTTAGAATTCTACAAATTAGAACAGATGGTATTGATTGATGATAGTTTTCAAGGGTCAGTTATTTTACTAAATTTACTTCGAGCAAAAATAAGAGAAATTGAATTAATTGCTGTGCAGACATTCAAAGATAATACTCAAGATACGCATACAAGTCTCATTATGGGACTTAATAGAATGAGTTCTTGCTTTCATATTTTGATGTATCAAGAGATGGCTTTTTTATTTTCTAAAGAATCATAAAAAATTATTATTTTCCTATACAAAATTGAGAAAAAATTCTATCTAAAATAGCATCATCTGTAGTTTTACCAACAATCTCTTCCAAAGATAATCTGACTTTACGGATATGTGAAGCAGTAAATTCTTCGGATTCTTGATTGAGAATACATGTTTTTGCTAATTCCAAATGTATTTTACTTTGATTAAGTAGATTTTCTTGTCTGATATTAGCTACCAAAATATCACTCTCAGGATCAACCCCTCCAGCAAAATAAAAACGAGCAATTTCATCAAAAATCAATTCTATTTCTTTGTTATCTTTAGCAGATACTTTAATAATAGGATGTGTATCATCCAATTCAAGTTTTTGAACCAAATCATTTTTATTAAATACTCTTAATATACTTTTATTACTATCTTGTAAGATCTTAATGATAGTCTTATCTTCATCTTGAATAAACATAGATTGATCCATAACATGAATCACTAGATCGGCATTTTTAATTGCTTCTAACGAGCGTTTTGTCCCTTCTTTTTCAATGGCGTCTTCCGTTTCTCGTAATCCAGCCGTATCAAAAAATCTTATCAGTAAGCCTCGTGCAGATATTCTGTGTTCAATCACATCTCTTGTTGTTCCTGCTATATCACTAACAATCACTCTATTTTCATTTACCAAAGTATTAAGCAAAGATGATTTGCCAACATTCGGTCTCCCTACCAAAGCTACTTTTACCCCATCGGTACTCATCTTACCAACTTGCGCACCTAATAACATGTGATTTACTTGAGTAAGTAAAGATTCTATTCGTCTTACAAATTGATTCGACACTTCTTCTATATCAACTTCCTCTTCACCATGATCGATAGCAACTTCTAATAATGCTAACAAATCTAAAGTCTCTTGGTGAAGTAAATCAATTTTGTCAGTTAATTTTCCTTCTAATCGTCCGATTGCCTGAGCATGAGCAAATTTCGTTTGAGATTCTGTAAGATCTCGAATTGCTTCAGCTTGAGTAAGATCAATTTTGCCATTGAGAAAAGCACGCAAACTAAACTCACCAGGATCAGCCACAGAAACACCCAAAGTACCAAGTATTCTCATTACTTCATTCACAATATAAGGGCTACCATGTGTCCAAATTTCAAGAGATTCCTCGCCTGTAAAAGAAGTTCCATGATGGAAAATACCTATCATTACTTCATCGATAATAGCCTTTGTTTTAGGATCAAACAATTTACCATAAGCAATTTCATGTGATTTTTTTGAGTTTAGAGATTTGGATGATTTAAATAATTTTTCTACAGTTGTTATACTATTAGCACCAGAAACTCTTATCATCGAAACCCCAGCTACACCTGGAGCAGTTGATGGAGCTGCAATTATTTTATTATTTATCATATATCTATCCTAAGAAATATTTTTTATTTATTTAAATTATTAATAAGCTCATTGTAACATTCATACAAATGATTAAATATAGTATAGATATCTTGAGAATTACAATTCGATAAACCATGTGCATACTTAGACAATTTATCATATTCTTTTATAATTAATGAATAACCAATCTTATCATTTCTATTTTGAATATTTTTGTGTGCATATGAAGTCAATCCTTTATCATTACCATCCTTCTCAAAAACTAGAGAATCACCCAAAGCTCTCAGTAAAAAAGCTGTTGCAAAATTTCTTTTTTCAGGTTTAATATCTGATAATTCTCGTAAAACACGAAATGAAATATTTTTAGAACATTTTTTTCCATGTATTTCAAGCCACTCATTAATTTTATTACAAAAAATTTGTTCTGACACAGGTTTTTTATAATTAGCGTGCTTAGATGAATTTCTTGAAACCTGTGTTTCTGACTCATCTAATATAGATATATTATGAACTTGTAAATGTGTTTCAAACAATCTATTTTCTACTCCAGATTTTTCACCCTCATTATCCATAATATTATTATCTTGTATACTTTCATTAGATTCAACAATATTATTTTCGGTACCTATTACAGATTCACTTGTATTTATTTTTTTTATAGATTTTTTATTTGATGAGATTTCAGCTATCATTTGATTGATACTATCTTGAGAATGATCCTTAAATAAATTATTAGTAGAAATCAATGTTTCTTCAATTTGAGATAGACCGTCGTATATTTTCTTAATTATTGTTTTATAGTTTCTGTCTGCACTACTTGAATTTAGTTTATTATTACAAAATTGTAACATTAATTGATTTAATAAAGTTGTTTGAAGATCATTTAATTGATCTATATTAACAAAATCAATCTTTAATGTTTTAAAAATACTATAAGATCTAAGATAAAAATTCGTAAATATATCTCCTTGTTCTGTTTCCATACAATTTGTAATATTATATTCAATCTGATTATAACGAAAAGAAGAATCTATTGCTATTTGTTTCAAATGATCATATATTTTTGAAATTAATAAATCTTGATCACTTGATTTACCTGCTTTCATATTTATTCTTGCTTGAGCGATGAGTGTCCAAGGAGTAAAATTTGATTGAGTATGTTTTTCTATAATGTCTAAATTTGCACTGATCTTATCTTTAAAAACAATGCATGAGATGGTGAAATCCTCAATAATAAATGGGTGTTTATCTCTTTGCATATATAATAAAGTTGACAATCGAGTATTTCCATCTAAAACTATATATTTTCCTTCATTACTAGAAGGACAAACTAAAAACGATATATCTTGCATAATATAAGTAGACATTGCTTTCTGTAGTTTTTTAAAACCTGCTGAATATTGAACAAAATATTCGTAAATAAATTCTTGATCTTTATGTTCTAAAACACCGTATCGATAGTTTTCATGATCAAATTCTAATTGATCTAAACTTAACATTTCTCTCATTTATGTTCCTTAATTTACATATTTATTATTATATATTTTAAATTTTCAAGCTAATATTATCAAAATTCCCACCTTAATAACTAAGATGGGAATTGACTATGATTGAAGTTTTTTTAATAACTAATTTTTTTAGAATTACTATCCAAATTAACAAATTCTTGTTCAAAAATAGAGAAAATGTTTTGTACTGTCCAATATAACACCAAACCTGAAGGCATATTCCAAAATAAGAACAAGAATATTAAAGGCATAAAATAACTTTGTGTTTGCATTTGTTTTTGCATTTCATTCTGAGTATTACCCATTCTACTTTGTTGACGAACTACAGTAACTAATTGTAATACAGTCATAATTAAAGGAAGTAAGTTGAAACTAAAAGTTCCTATTGTGAAAAGTGAATCAGGCATTGTAAGATCAGAAATCCACATGAAACCAGCACCTCTTAATTCTACAGAACGAGAAAGGACTCTAAATAAAGCAAAGAACACAGGGATTTGTAATAAGAGTGGCAAACACCCACCCAAAGGATTGGCTTTTTCAGATTTGTATAATTCCATAGTTTTAACTTGTAAAGCTTGTGGATCATGTCCCCATTTTTCTTGAAGTTTATTTAATTTTGGCTGAAGATCTTTCATTTTTTTCATAGAAAGAGCAGATTTGATAGAAAGAGGTAATAACAATAATTTCACTAAAATAGCAATAAGAATCAATGTCAAACCAGCACTTCCTGTTTTGGAAACAAGAGTAGACATCATCCATATCGTTCCATTTTCTATTGGTTTTAATAACCAATTAAATGCTATAGGCCATGCAAATAATTTTTTGTATTGAGCTGCAACTATTTGTTCATGACGAGGACCAACATAATAATCTAAATCATATGTTAGTGATTGATTAGGAGCAATATTAGTTGCTAAAACTTGTACGCCCAAACTTATACGAGATTTTGCACCAAATTGTAACCCATTATAAACAACAACTGTATTGTCAAATTTTGGTTCTACAATTGCTAAGAAAAAATTATCTGATATTGTTGCCCATTTTACATCTATTAAAAATTCAGAAGGTTTAGGACCACCAAACCAACTACCACCATTAATATTTACTTTTTGTAATTTTTTACCATCAAAAAATTGATATTCTGGAATGTTACTATTATTTGTCGTTGCACGAGAAATATCAAATAAGGAAGCAAATGAAAAAGCTATACCTTCAAAATCTAATTTGAGATCAGCACGAGAAATATTTGAAAGAATTAATTGTTCTTTTATAATACCATTATCAAGAAGAACAATAGTTCTTTTAATATTAACATTTTGTTTGCCTACCATGGCATTAGCAGAAAGCTTGATAGTATTAGAATCTTTTTGAGATACTTCGTAACTAGGTCTATTATTATTTGTTATTAATTCTGTATAAGTCCCAATAGTAAAGTCTAAAATGGCAAGTTGATTGCTTCTATCTTGCATCACAATATTATTAGAAATACGATTCCAAGAACCATTAATATAAAAATCGGAAACATGGCCATTAATTGAAGAAAATACAAACTCTATAGAATTATCAGGAGCAGATACTGTATATATTTTTTCATTCCCAGTCTTAGAATAAGTCACATTTTGAGTATAAGTTTGACCACTAATTAATACCATCAACAACAATATATTTCTAATAAACATATAACCTCCAAATTAATTCACAATAAGTAACATCATACTATATAAAATAAATATCGTCAAGAGTTTTTTAACAAAACAAAGCTAATTAAAAAAGAACTCAACAGTGATATTTTTGACGAAAAAACAAAAAAAATGTATAATGTATCAACATAATTAATACCAATATAACACAATACATATTTTAAGGATTATCCATGCTTGCAAAATTTGTCATAGAAGGTGGACAAGCTCTATCCGGTACTGTCACTATCAGTGGAGCAAAAAATGCAGCTCTGCCTATTTTGGCTTCTACTATTCTATCAAAAGAAACTATTACCCTGCATAATGTTCCTGTTTTGGCCGATATTAGTACTATGTTTGCCCTATTAGAATCATTAGGAAAAAAAATAACAAGAAAAGATAATACTGTTATAGTAGAAGAACCAAATCAACTTGGATACGAAGCTCCTTATGATATTGTAAGTCGTATGCGAGCATCTATTGCGGTGATGGGACCTTTAGTGGCACGCCTGGGCAAAGCTCATATTTCTATGCCTGGTGGGTGTAATTTAGGACCTCGTCCTATAGATCTTCATATCAAAGGTATTGAAGCTCTTTCTGCTACTTGTTGTACAGCTCATGGTTATTTAGATGTTAGTACACCTGAACAAGGATTGATAGGATCTGCAATGAATTTATCTTCCAAAAGTGGAAGTTCTGTCCTTGCTACAGAAAATATTCTTATGGCAGCAACATTAAGTACTGGAACTACCATTATTAATGGAGCGGCAAAGGAACCCGAAGTTGTAGATTTGGCAGAATTATTAATAAAAATGGGTGCTAAAATTAGTGGAGCAGGAACTGAATCTATTACAATTGAAGGCGTCTCCAAATTACACGGTGCTGAACATTCAGTAGTTGCAGATAGAATTGAAACAGGCACTTTTATTATTGCTGCAGCGATTACTGGTGGAGAAATCACTATTAACAATTGTGTTCCTGCCCATTTAGGAGAAGCAATTCGTCTTTTTAGAGAAGCTGGCATTATTATCGATATTATTAATGATACAACTATTTTAGTCAAAGCAAACGCTCAAAAAACAGCTGTTGATTTTACTACTTTACCACACCCTTTATTTCCAACAGATTTACAATCACAATTTGTCGCTTATCTCACTCTTGCAGAAGGAAAAAGTATTGTTATAGAAACTATTTATCCTGATCGTTTTATGCATGCAGCAGAATTAAATCGTATGAGTGCTAATATTACCGTAGATCACCATAGTGCAAAAATAATTGGTGTCAAAGCACTCTCCAGTGCTTCTGTAATGAGTTCAGATCTTAGAGGTGGTGCAGCTCTTGTATTAGCCGCTTTAGCAACAAAAGGGACTAGTGAAATATTGCGTATTTATCATATTGATAGAGGATACGATAAATTTGAAGAAAAATTAAAAAAAATAGGTGCAAATATCACTAGAATCAAATAATAATAACAAATAGTATATTGTACAAGTGAGTATTCTATGAATTTTTCTACTAAACTATATTTCCGCTTATTATTATGGTCTCTTATTTTTGGTTTTGTCTCTGGTATTTTTGGAATTAGTTTGGCTTTAATTCAAATTGCCAATTTTTATCTTCAAGAAGGTACTCAACAAGTATCTGATACTTATTCTTATAAAGTATTAAATAGTGAAAAAAAAATATTAACAGATGATATTATTATAGAATTACAAAATATTTCAGGTATTGCTTTTGTAGACCCTTATTTATCTCCCACTAATGAAATCCTTGGAAGTATTAATTATTTCGGTTTTTCAGCATCTTATCCCGTTCAAATACAAGGAATCCCAAAAAGACTTGGGCAAAAAAAAGCTAAAAACAATTACAAAAATTCTTGGGATTCCGCCGATTTATCATCAATTCCTATCCTTCTTCCTCAACAAGCTATCGTATTATATAATAATCTTGCTCCTCAACGATCTTGGCCAACTTTATCAGAAGAGTCATTCTTAGGATTACCTGGAGCCAAAATTTCTATTGACAAAAATGAATTAAAAGCTATTATTTCTGGATTTGATGCTGATGAATTTGGTACTATTATCACTGTATCTTCTCAAAAAATATATGCTATTTTTGAATCATTAAACTTAAATCCTACTTATGATTATATACTTATAGAAACAGTACCAGGTCTTACAAAATCTCAAGCAAGAGATTCAGCAAATAACATAAAAGATCTTGGATTTGAACTCACTTCAGCAAAAGAAGAAAGTTTTCAACAAGGGATTTTTATTCGTATAAAATATACAATTACTATTTTTGGATTTAGTATTATAATTGCTTTTATGTTTTTACTTCATTATAATCTTCGTTTTCTATTTGCACAAATCAGACAAAGAGTTTTGTTGTATAGAATCTGGGCTATTAAAGATACAACTGCTATCAAATCCGTATTTTTCGCTATTATATTCTCAATAATTACAGGAGTGATCTCGTGGCTTATTTGTTTTTTTGCTGTTATTCCTGCTCAAAAATATATTATAGATACCATTACAAGATTTGGTATTAATGCACCATCATTAAGAGATAGTGTTAAAATATCTCTAGAAACAGGGGTTCTTAGCATGTTTTTATTTTTCAGTATTACTTTATTGACTATTATTCATTTCTTTTTGACTACACCTAAAGCTAACCACATCAAAAAATTCTAATCCCCCATTCTCTTCTTTATTTATTTTTTTAAATCATTAAAGTTTTTCTATATCTTCCGAAAACTTTGTAAGTCTTACAAAAAATAGTGTAAATTAAGGAGAATCTCATGAAACACAAATTATTAATTTTAATGAGTTTTATTATATCAATAAATATTTATGGACAAGGATTAATTGAGCACAATTTTATTGATTTCAATACTTTTGAAGAGCAAATTCAAGAAACATATCCAAATCCAGAAAATCAATTATTATCTGTAGAAGGTAAAGCTGTTGCAGATATTGGATCTGAATTATTTATGTTAGATAATTGGCTCGTATCTCTTACTAACTCTTCTGGAGAAAATAAAATTTCTCAAAGAGATTCCTATAGTAAAAAAGTTACTAGTGGAGAACAAGGTACTGTTTTAGGTGTTCGTATTAAATTTCCAGAATGGCCTTATAGTGGAGAAGCTTTAATTAGACCAAAATTTCCTATTCTTCCTTTTACTAAAGATGGTAAATATGCTAATATTAATAATGGTGTCTTAACCAATGTCGGTACTATCAAAGAATTCACACTGTGGGCCAATGGTAGAAATTTTCCTTTTACAATTGGTGTTCGCGTTACAGATCTTAAAGGTAAGATCTCAGAATTTGGTCTTGGTTCTTTATTTTTTGTAGGTTGGAGAAATTTATCTTATAAAAACCCATTCTTTTCTGATAGGATTATTAATAATATCAAACCAAATAATCGCATTTATCCTAGTGATATTCCTCTTATACGTTTTGAACATATTGCAATTTATAGACCAGGGAATTATGCTGGTGGAGATTTTGTAAGTTATTTTGGTAATATGAAAGTTTCCTATACTCCATACCTAACTGATATACCAACAGATATCAACGATGAAGAAACATGGGGAATTATTTCAGATCAACAAGAATTAAGAGCTTCTGGTATTAATTCAGCACTTTATGAAGAAATACTTCAATACGAATATGCTAAAAAACGTGTTCAAACTGAAAACAACAATGAAAATACAGAAAATGAATATCCTGAATAATAATCAATATTTTAATAAATGATATAAATACCGTCACACGGAACAGGGATGTCATCGTTTGTCGGAAAAGAAGAGATAAGCTATAAAATTCTTCTACGCTAACAGAGACTAAAGCACAGTAGTTGTATAACTACTGTGCTTTTTTATGTACGTCGACTTTTTATTAGCTTTTTTTCTTGCTTTTTAAATGAAAATATGTTATTATTTTTGTAGATACAATCAAAATGGAGGGTGTAATGAATTTATTGCAAATACTGTACCTATCAGCATCGAATACATTTATTCAAGTTGGAACTTTCGTTGCTATGACTCTTTTAATATTTGGATACATTAATTACAAAACACAAGGAAGATTAATAAATTCATTTACAAAATATAAACATCTTCAAGTATTTTTTGGAGCTTTACTAGGCTTAAGTCCTGGTTGTGGTGGTGCTATTCTAGTAATGCCTTTATATTTAAAAGGTCAAGTGACTTTTGGAACTGTTTTGGCAACCTTGGTAGCAACTATGGGTGATGCCGCTTTTGTCCTTATTGTTTCTGCTCCCAAAGAATATATATATATAAGTATAATTTCTTTTATTACAGCCTTAGTATTTGGATATAGTTATGATTTTTTCAAAAAAGATTCCTATTTCAAAGTTCCTTTCAGTAGCGAAAAGTTACAAGCAAATAATCCTATGTTCCAACCTGAACAAACTTCTTTTGAAGACGATATACAACCAAACTATGTTCCATGTCCTGGTTGTAATACAGAATATAAAATTAAAATCCCTTCTCTACAAAAATCAATCTACTATTTTCGTCACCATTATGGGTATCTGATTATTTGGATATTATCTATTTTGGCTTTTCCATTAGGTATTCTAAACTTAATACAAATAGATTATGAAATAGCTTTTCCTATTAAAAATCTTGGTATTATTGGAGCTATAGGAACAGGCTTCTGTGTTATTTATAATCTTATCATCAAAAAAATATTTATTGATGATATCTTACCTGAAATTAAAAGCAAACAATCTTCTTTAAAGGAAACTCTTATTCATAATGCCGAAGAAACATCTTTTGTAGTTATGTGGATATTTTTAGCACTTTTTACTTACGATCTTATAGTTGCATTTATTGGTGGCCCTGAAGTTATTGCACAAGCTCTACAGCAAACTGGTTATCTTACTATTGTTATTGCATTATTAGTAGGATTATTACCAGGTTGTGGTCCTCAGATTATTTTAGCAACTCTCTATTCTCAAGGGCTGATCCCTTTCTCTGCAATGCTTACTAATGCTATTTGTAATGATGGAGATGCCTTATTTCCACTTATTGCGATGGACAAACAATCCGCTCTTTATGCAAGCTTGTATGGATTGCTTCCTGCTTTTGTTATAGGAACGATAGCTTATTTTTTAGGATTTTAGATATTTTATGCTTCTACAATTATTTCAAATTTTTTTAAAAATAGGATTCACTGCTTTTGGTGGTCCTATTGTTCATATAGCTATGGTGGAGCAAGAAATAGTTAGCAACCAAAAATTAATTAGTAAAGATCAATTTTTAAATTATATAGGGATGGTTAATCTCATTCCAGGACCTAATTCCACACAATTAATTATGTTATGTGGCTTAAAACTAAAAGGAATATCGGGAATGTTAGTTTCTGGATTTGCTTTTATTTTTCCAGCAGTATTAATCACCCTTATCTTAGCTATCATTTACCATCAATCTTCAAAACTCACTTTTTTAATTCCTATTTTTAGTTATCTCAAATATGGCATATTTCCTATTATTTTATTTTCTCTTATAAAATTCACCAAAACAGCCTCCAAAAATTATTCTCTAGCACTGATTCTTATATTATCTACTCTTACTAATTTGATTTTCAATAATGAAATTCTAATTATTTTTGTTATGGGAATTATTGGTTTTATTACTAGCATCTTAATTAAAAATAATAAAAACAAATTATATTCTATAAATGTAATTTTACTTTCTACTATATTTTACAAATTTTTAATTATTGGTTTCACTTTATTTGGTGGAGGATTTCTACTAATAGCCTATGTTAAGGATCAATTTTTTCAAATGTTAAGTAATGAGCAAATTTTAGATGCTATTGCCTTTGGACAATTTACTCCAGGTCCTATATTGACTAGTGCTACTTTTATGGGCTATCAAATGGGAGGAATCTTAGGAGCTCTTGTTGCAACAGTAGGTATTTTCATTCCTTCGATTATTCTTATTCCTCTTTTAGACAAAATATTTTCATCATATAAAAATCCTAAGATATCACTTTTTATTGATAATATTAATGCTGCTAGTATAGGAGTAATGCTTGCTATTACGATAAAAATAGCATTAGAATTGGGTGCAAATTTGTATGGATTGCCTATCATTCTAATTAATAGTCTTTTATTTTATAAAAAAACACCAACTTTATATCTGATTTTTTTATCGATGATTTATGGGTATGGGATATCTTTTATTAACATATAAAAAACACCTCAATTGAATAAGATCGTATAATTGAAAATTCATTACAAATCTCTTATAATATATAAGATAAAAATAAAAGAGGGTGTAATGAGATTTTATAATTCCTTATCTAAAAAAATAGAAATATTCCCTAAACAAGAATCCGTAAATATTTATTCTTGTGGGCCTACTGTCTATGATTTTGTACATATAGGAAATTTACGCACTTTTTTATTCGAGGATTTATTAATTCGCACCCTTAAAGATAATGCTTATAACATTGTTCATACACGAAACATTACAGATATAGACGACAAAACAATTAAACATGCTCAAGAACAAAATATATCTCTCTCAGAATTCACTAATAAATACACAGAAGAATTTTTAACAGATCTAAAAAATTTGAATTTTGATCAAAGCTCTACCACTTATTTAAAAGCTACAGACTATATTCAGCCTATGATAAACATGATTCAAAAATTAATAGATAATAACTACGCTTATGAAACAGAAGACGGTGTTTATTTCAAAACATCTTCATTTAATCATTATGGAGATTTTGCAGGATTAAACTTAGAAAATATTCAACAAGGTGCTTCTGGACATAATTCTGATTTTACTAAAGAAGATTTTGGTGATTTTGTATTATGGAAAAAATATAAAAAAAGTGATGGATGTGTATATTGGGAAAGTGCATGGGGCAAAGGAAGACCAGGGTGGCATACAGAATGTGCAGCAATGGTACAACATCAATATCCTAAGGGATTGGATATTCATACTGGTGGTGTCGATCTTTTGTTTCCTCATCATACTAATGAAAAGGCTCATTGTGAATGCCTTTCTTCTAAATCTATGTCTAAATTTTGGTTACATGCCACTCATTTATTAGTTGATAATCAAAAAATGAGTAAAAGTCTCGGCAATTTTTATACTGTTCGTGATTTGATTGAAAAAGGATTTGATTATAAAACAATTCGTTTTTATCTTCAAACTGAAGCCCATTACAGATCCTCGTTGAATTTCACTCTTGAAGGATTAAAAGGTGCTGATTCTGCACTCAAAAGAATTAATAATTTTATTTGTGAAATTATTGAAAAACCTAGTACTGCCACCAATAATCAATTAAAAGAAAAATTTGACTCTCATCTACATGATGACTTGAATATCCCAAGAGCAATGGGAGAAATCTTTACTACTATTAATAATTTTTATCATGGAATTACTATAGATACAGAAAGTACTCTTCAAGATCTAAAAAAAATCAATCAAATTTTAGAAGTTTTTAGTTTTCCACAAGAAACAATTTTGAATAATATTACCCAAAAATTATATGATCTTCGTATAATTGCTAGAAAAGAAAAAAATTGGAGTGAATCAGATAGACTTCGTGATGAATTATTACTCCATGGTATAGAAATAAGAGATAACAAAGATAGTGTAAGCATAAGGAAAATATAATGCGATCTATTTTTTTACTATTCGTTTTGGGAATTGGAATTATCCTATCTTTATTTATTAAGATCCCCTCTTCAAAATCCTCATCTATTAAAAAAATAATTTCTCTTTCCCCATCACATACTCAAACATTAGATTATTTAAATCTAGGCAATAAAATTATAGCTATTTCTAGTTTTGATACAGATCTTTATTATCAAGATAGAATAAAGATTGCTGGTGGGATATATTTTGATGAAGAAAAATTATTAGAACTTTCGCCAGATTTAATAATTATTGGTGATATTCAAAAAAACAATACAAGTGTAGCATTTTTAGAATCTAAAGGAATAAAAACTCTCACTCTCAAAACAAGTTCTTTTCAAGATATTTATCAATCTATTTTGGATTTACAAGAATTATTTCCACAAATAATTTCTGATACTATCGTATCTAATTATTTGCAAGAATGGCAATATATTCAAAACACTCTTATTAGTAATACTCGTTCAGCCTTGATTGTACTTTCTATAGATCCTGTTTATTCTATTTCTACAAATAATTATCTTAATGAATTATATGCTTATAGTGGTTGGAATAATGTTGTTAAAACAACAGTGCCTTATCCGATTTTTGATGAAGAACAGTTAAGATCTTTATCACCGGTGGATGATCTTATTATTTCTTCTTTTTTAACTAATGAGCTAGCAAGTATTAGTAATATCCAAAAACAAATTAATGCAAAAAATATTGTGATTATTTCCAATACTTCTATTAATTTGCCTTCTCCTTATCTTTTGAGTATAATAAAAGAGCTTCGTCTCATACAAAGCTCTTTAGTTAATTAATTATGTTGAACTCTACTACGAAAATTCCTTATTGAATTACCTATCATTTGATAATTTTCTTCGAGAAGATCTATTTTAGAAAACAAAGCACCTTTAAGAGCAACAGCTTTTGCACCAAAGCGTAAAAACTCTAATGCAGAAGAAATAGTTAATCCACCTGTAAGAATAAAATTAGCATCTGGCAAATATTCTAAAATAGAAACAATAGATTTATAATGCAATTGTGATGCAGGAAATATTTGTACCAGATCAGATTGTGTTTTATGAGCATCATAAATTTCTGTAGGAGTAAATCCTGAAATAATTGCTGGTACATTATATTTTGAAGCTACAACAGGAAGATCTTTTGCAAGCACAGAACTTACTACAAATTGCGCACCTTTTTTGATAGCTATCTCGGCATCTTCTGATGAATAGAAAAAACCTGCACCTATCTTCATCTCTGGATATTTTTTGGTTAATTCACCAATCACATCAGCTTGTTGAAGTTGCTGAGGATTTTTAAAATTCACTTGTAAAATAGGAACAGATTGTTCTAACATGGTTTCCAACAATGCTTCAGCATTTATTATTGATTCAAAATCAACAATAGGAAGAAATTTTAACGCTAAAATACGCTCTATTGACACATCCATAAAAACCCCATATAATATATATACATATATTATTACTTAAAAAGAATAATATTTCAAGAGATAATAGGTAGAAAAATGAAAAAAAAAATAATTATACCCACTAAAATTGCTCCTAAGATTATTATGATAGCAAATAATAAAAAAGCTAATCATGAATATGAAGTTTTAGAAAAATTTGAATCTGGGATTGAGCTTCGTGGAACAGAAATAAAATCTCTGAGAGAAGGTCGAGTAAATCTAAAAGAAGCCTATATTTTAGTGCGTGGTGGTACTGCCAAAATTATCGGTATGAATATTAGCACTTATGATTTTGGAAATATTTTTAATCATATTCCCAAAAGAGAGCGACAATTACTTTTACACAAAAAAGAAATTGTAAAGTTAGAGCAACGCTCTACACAAGAAGGATTAACGATCATTCCTCTTTCTATCTATATCAAAGGTCGTTTAGCAAAATTATCTATTGCTTTATGTAAAGGGAAAAAACTTTACGATAAAAGAGCTGCATTACAAGCAAAAGATACAAATAGAGAAATACAACGGACTCTCAAAGCTAATCGTTTGTAACAAAATATTATTATATAATTTTATCAATACATGTTTTACAATTTGGATCATTTGGTATAATTTTAATATGAGCTCCAAAAATTTGATGAATTAATTCTTCTGATATTTCTGAAGGGTGTCCTAAATATTTCATTTCATTCATCAAAATCCCTACTTTATCTGATGCGGATACAATAGAGCTAATATCATGAGAAATAATCATAATTCCTACATTTTCTTGTTTTAATTCTGATAATATTTTATATATTTGATTTATTGAAGAGATATCTAAGGCACTTGTAGGTTCATCTAAAAAGAGTAATTTCGGTTTATGAGCAATCGCTAATGCCAAGAGAACTCTCTGCCTTTGACCACCAGATAATGTCACAAAAAGTTCATTTTTTTTATCTAATAATTTCACTCTATTAAGTGCGTTCTCAATAATTTCTATTTCTGTATTTGTCAATCTAAATCCGATTTTTGACGATAGAAAAATTTGTGCAACAACATCATAAACAGTAAGTGGAAGTAATAAATTGACATTGTGATGTTGCGGAAGGTAGGCTATATCACCTTTGAATTGCTGTATTGCTTTTTTTGGAGTTAATCCATTAATTAAGATAGAACCCTTTTGAATAGATTTTATCCCTAAAATAGATTTCAAAAGAGTAGTTTTGCCTGATCCATTAGGTCCAATAATTGCAAGCATTTCTCCTTGACATAAAGATAAAGAGACATTTTTAATTACAATATTTTTGCCATAAGATATATCAAGATTATTAACCTCTAATGTAAACATTACTACCTCTATTTAATAAGATTCATTAATAACTCTTGCCCCTTTTCACAATCAATTTGTAGAAAAATAAATTTCTTTTTCTTGGATTTATCTCCAGAAATTAATTGAATAGATGTTTTAGGGCAAGAAAAACTTTTAGCAAGGATATCTATTATTTTTTTATTAGCCTCTCCATCAACAGGTGGAGAGGTGATTTTTAATTTCAAACCCGAACTTTCTTGTACAAATTTATTACATGAAGATCTTGGAACTATTGTTAATTCTAAAATAAAAGACATTTTATCCTAACATACTGATTACCAAACGAAGTACTAGAGTATGTGTCAGCTTAATCATTGTTTCTACAACCATCAAAAATATATACATATAAAAAGGTGAAAAATCCATAATACCAAAACGAATGGGAGGTAGTACTCTTAGTAATCCATAATAGACAGGATTAATTAAATTATCTACAAAGCGTAAAATAATTATTGACCTATTAACAGGTAACCAAGAGGATAAAATCCAAATGAAAAAAACTACATTATAAATCACAACTATAAATAATGAAAATTCAAATATTAAATTTATTATTCTTATACTTTGTTCTATGAGCATATAACTCTCCTAAATTATTGAAATAAAACAGAACCCAATCTAATTATATCAGTTCCTTCTTGAATTGCCCATTCAAAATCGTTACTCATACCCATAGACAACTTCAAAGATATTAATTCTGGATATTTTAATATCATACAATCTCTTAAAGATACTAAATCTACAAAAGATTTTCTAACAATATGTTCATCCAAACTTAATGCACCTATGGTCATTAAACCCTCAAAACAAATATTAGGATTTTGTAATAATAATTCTACCATACAACATAGTTCTTTTTCAGAACGAATTCCATGTTTACTATCTTCTAAAGATGTATTATATTGTAAAAAAACTTTTTTAGTTAAGCCTTGTGATGTTATTTTGTTAATTACACTAGTTAATTGATCTAATGATTCTATACTTTGTATAACATCAAAAAGTTTTAAAGCTTTATTTTCTTTATTACTCTGTAATGATCCTATCAAATGTTTTTCAACTATTCTATCGCCTAATACTTCAAATTTAACACAAGCCTCTTGTACTCTATTTTCGCCTATCATTGTTATCCCTTTATCTAACAAAGGAATGATATCTGACACAGTTCTATTTTTTGTAACAGCAAGAATTTCAATCTGTTTAGAGGTGATTTTATCAATACGCTCTAAAATAGAATCTAACATAAAAAACCTCTAATAAGAATTTTCTAAATCTATTTGTTTTTTATGTAAGGCTTTTAATTCTTTAATTAACATAATAGTAGATAAAATACCAATGATCAAATAAGAACTAGGAAAAGCCCAATATATACCATTTAATCCCCAAAACATATTAAAGACAATAAAACCAAACATCACGGTAATAGGATATGATAAAGAGAGCCAAAAAGATTCTTTTGCATGTCCCATTGCTTGTAATGCTTCGGCAATACAGATGAATACCCCCCACCCTATATAAGTATAAGATTGAGGTCTTGCTATTTCTCTACAGATTCTTATAATATCAGGATCTGTTGTGAATATAGCAAACACACTTGCTGGTGAATACCACAAGAAAAGACCAGTTAATAGAGAAATCAACATCCCCAAACCAAAAGTCATCAAAATAATTTTCTGTACTCTTTTGTATAATTTGGCTCCATAATTTATCCCTATTAGAGGTTGAGATCCTATGCCTAAAGAGATATTAATCATAGACATTAACATAATCAGCCTATTAAAAATACCAAACGCAGACAGATATTCATCTCCATAAGGTTTTAAAATAACATTCGCTACTGAAAAAACTCCCACAAACAAAATCAATCTCAATCCTGTGGGTGTACCAACTTGTACAACCTCTTTAAGTAGTGGCATACTAATATCTGATTTATTATCTAATAAAAGATTTGTGTCGTATAACTTTTTGATTCTTGTAAGAGCAATAACGAACACAACCCCTTGCCCTACCACTGTTGCTAATGCAGCACCTGCAACACCCCATCCAAAATATATAATAAAAACAGCATCCAAAATAATATTTAAAACAGCACCTATCATATTGAGATAAGTAGCACTTAAAGCTTTCCCTTTAGCACGAAATGCACCCAAAAGCATATTATTAATAGGAAGAATAAATCCTGTCCATAAAATAATACTACCATAATCACGAGCATAAGGTAAGGAATCCGTAGAAGCCCCAATCAATATTAGAAAACTATCTAAATTCATCAAAATTGAGAAACTAATAATATTAGAAACAACGAACAATCCCCAAAAGCTATGAATCAAAGTTTTTTTTGCTCTTTCTGGATTTTGTGATCCTAAAGCTCGAGAAATTATAGAAGCGTTTCCTACTGAAAATAAGACTCCTATAGAAATATACATTAATTGTATTACATTAATAACAGATAAGGCTGCTAAAGCCTTACTACCAATATATTGACCTACAAATACCGAATCCACAGTATTGTAAAAACTATCTACCAATCCTGAAATAACAGCAGGTAATGCTAAAAGAAATAATAATTTTATAATATTTTTATCTTCTTTTATTTTGTTGATTTGCTCTGGCATTTTTTATCCTTTAATAATTTCTAACACAGTTCATTTTCGTTATATTTTTTTCTATTTTTTGATACACATTTTTTGTTATTATTACAGCAAGAATAAAATTCACAATATCAGTAACTGGCATAACAAACCAGATACCTTTTAATCCCAAATATAAAGGTAATATATAATATAATAAAGTGCTAAAGAGAGGACGAAAAAATGCTAAAAATAATGCTTCTCTCATATAACCAACAGATTGAATGAATCCTGATAAAAGCATATACACTCCAAATAAAAAGAAAAATGATCCCGTATAAGCTGAGGCTTCTTTAGATAAATTCATAATATCTTCATTTGTAGTAAACATCTTAAAAAAAGTTATAGGTATATAGATAAATCCCATAGTCCCGAAAACACCAAGAACGAGCATTACACAAGATCCTGTAAATAATATTTTATACAATCTATCAATACGATTTGCACCATAATTAAAAGAAATAATAGGCTGTGCACCAAAATTACACCCCTGTATAGGCATAAAAACAAGAGCTACCAATTTATTAATAATTCCATAAGAAGCCAAGGCTACAATCCCATAAGCTTGTAAAGCTTTGTTCGCTACCAAACTCGCTATCACTATCATACCCAAACGCAAGCCTGAGGGTGCTCCTATACTCATAATTTGTAAAAAAATTACGCTATCAAAAACAATCACATCGCGAAAATATGCCAATAATTTGAATTCTTTAATAATATAATAAATAGCAAACACTAATGCTACACATTGAGCTATTATTGTAGCTATCGCAGCTCCCGCAACACCCCATCCAAAATACACAATAAATATAATATCTAAAATAATATTAAGTATTGCCCCTATAAGAGCTAAAATCATTGTTATTGATGCTAGTCCTTTGGCTCTTAATACTCCTGAAAAAACACCATTCAAAGGAATTAAAAAACCAAATAAAATAATAATTCGTGAATAAGTAATTGTATCATCTAAGATTTGTTCTGTAGCACCCATATATAATAATATTTGATCCAAAAAAGATATCATAACAATAGACAAGGAAAAAGTGCAAATTAATATTATCAATGTTCCTGTAAAAATAATTTGATTGATTTTTTTGTATTTTTTTGCCCCTAAAGATTGGGAAATCAATGTGCCTGTACCCACACTAATCCAAGCTGCAAAGGCAATAAATGCTAATTGTATCGTGTTACTAATCGATAATGCTGCTAAAGCTTCTTTCCCTACAAAACGCCCAACAAATATTGAATCAACAATATTATAAAGCGCTGAGATCAATCCACTTATCATTGTTGGAATTGATAACTTTAACAATAAAGGTAAGATCTCATCTGTATCCAATACTTCTTTTGTTGACAACTTATTCCTTCTTCATTTAATAAATAGCTAATTTTTTTAAATTATCTTCTCTTTTTTTTAACATTTTTAATTCTCTAATAATAATAACAAGCGTAATCATTGTGGAAACAGTATCTGTTACTGGAAAAGTATACCAAACCCCTTGTATTCCAAAAAAATGTGGTAATATATTTATAAAAAATACCATCAAAACTGGTCTTATTACTGATAAAAACAATGCCTCTTTTGGATGCCCCATGGCTAATAAAGCTCCTGTAGAAAATATTTGTATTCCATATAAGAAAAAAGTAGATCCTATAGTGCGAGAGGCTTCCTGTGTGAAAGTAATTATATCTATAGAACTAGTAAATAATAAAAAAAAATTTTCTGGTGCCCATACTAATAATATTGATGGAATAATTCCCATTATTGTTGCTAAGGTAATACTCGTAACAATAATTTTATTCACTTTAGCAAATTTGTTTGCTCCATAACTGTAGCCTATCAACGCTTGAGTACCTAAATTAGATCCAAAAATAGGCTGATATGCTAAATGTAAAATTCTATTAATCACACCAAAAGATGCTACTGCTGCTGCACCATAATTAGACAAAATTTTATTAGCAGATAATCCCATAAGAGCAAAAGTAAATACTCTTAAAAAATTAGCAACTCCTATACTATAAATTTCAAACACCATAGCTTTGGAAATTCTTTTTATATAGTGAAACTCAAAGTGAAGATGATATTTTTCTGAAACTTTTGTTATTAACAACAGTAAAATTATTGTTTGTGATAAAATGGTTGCCCAAGCAGCTCCTGATACTCCCCATTCAAAAGAAATGATAAATAATGTATCCAAAACTATATTTAACACAGCGCCTAATAATGCTAAATACATAATGACTTTGACTTCACCTTTAGCACGCAATGCACTACCCAAAACATTATTAACAGGAATTAAAAAACCAAACCATAAAATAATTTGACTATATTCTCTTGAATATTGTAACACATCTTCGGAAGATCCCATAAATATTAAGATGGCATCTAAATTAACAAGCATTATCAACGACAATAAAGCGACAGAGATAAATGCTAAAAAAACACCATTAACAATAGTTTCATTCACTTTTTTATAATTTTTTGCACCCAAAGCTCGAGATATTATAGATGAAATACCAACAGCATACAAACTAGCAAGTGCAAGCAAAGTAATCTGTATAGTATTATTAATTGCTAAAGCAGCCAATGCTTTTTCACCGATAAATTGTCCTACAAAAACAGAATCTATCATATTATAAAGGGCATCAGAAAAACCTGTAATCATCATAGGAAAAGAAATCGCTAAGATAGATGTTGTAATATTATCGCTATCTAAGAGAGCGTTATTAGTTTGGAGAGAAGAGTTTTTTTTCTGATCATTAACTTTTGACATAAAACCTCACTATTAATATTACACAATATATAAAAAAGCAAGAACACATGAGCCTCTTGCTTTTTTTTGTTAATATTTCTAAATTTACTAATATAAAAAACACTACTCTTGTACAGAAATCTCACTATTAGTTACCTCTGTAGTGTTAGATTTATACTGAGAAAGCAAATAAGCTTTTCCCATTGCAAAAGAAAGCCATACAGATTCAGGGTATTCTATTTCAATTTTTTTATAATATTCTATTGCTTTATCTGTATTATTCAAAACATCATGACTTCTTGCTATAGAAATAATGATATAATCACGTAAATATTTTTTTTTATCTAATTTCAATGCTTTTTCATAATGTTTTAAAGCAGACGAGAAATCTATAGTTTTTTCAGCTTCAATCCCATCTATCATTGAAATAATAGCACCCCAAAAATTTGAATGTTTTTTTCTTACAGTATCTAAATAATCATTTGCTTCAAAGGTAGTAATCAGAGTTTGATCATCTAACAAAATATTAAGATTAGACAATGTTGTAACAGTTTTTATAAGAATAGCAGATTTTGCCGCTGAAACAGTACTTGTATATTCTGATACCAAAACATCCAAATCAACTAATACTTCATTATATAATTTTTTCACTGGTAGAATGTTAGCATGACCTGGTAAATATCTTTGATTCGGTTGTGATTGCAGATCATTAACAACAGTATAAAGTTTTTGCCAAGCATCATCAAACAATATACTAGCTTCTTTTTCTCGATCTATTTTTAATTGATACATATAACCTGCACTAAATGATACAAGAACTATAGCTCCCATAACGATGAGTACTATAATTCTATTGTTTATTAGTATTGTTAATAATTTCTCTAATTTTGAACTCATTACTTTCTCCAATATTATTAATAATATTATTTTTTCTTTAACAGATCAGTAAACATAGCTCCTAATGTTGGAGTTTCCTGAACATGTGAACTCATAATAGTATTTAACGCTTTTTGTTCTTCAGCTTTAGTAAGCTCTCTAATACTTAATTCGATTTTTTGTTGTTGTGTATTAACTCTACGAACAGCAGCTTGAACAAGATCCCCAACTTTACAAACATCTTTAACATCTTTAACCATTTCTGTTGATAATTGAGAGATATGAATAAAAGCAACCAGGTGATTGCCTAGATCTACTTCAACACCCTCTTTTAAAAGAGTGATTATTGTTCCTGAAACAATAGAACCAATTTTATGTGTGTCTGCAAAATCTTGTAAAGGATTATTTGATAATTGCTTTATCCCTAAACGAAGCTTTTCTTTCGACGCTTCAATATTTAAAACAAGAGCAGTAATACTGTCACCTTTTTTAAATTTTTCATTTAAATTAATATCATCTGTAGTCCACTCTATATCTTCTTTTCTAATTAAACCTTGAATCCCATCGTTGAAAGCTACAAAAATACCAAAATCTGTAATAGATGTAATAATACCTTCATGGGTAGTTTTAAGAGCGTATTTTAGATCAGCACTAGACCATGGATTTTCCAGTAAATCTCTTAATGATACAGAAATCCTGTGCCTATCATTATCCATCTCTTTGATTTTGACTTCTACTCTATCTCCAATATTTAACAAATGTTTAGGATCAGAAACTCTATTAAGCCAGCTCATCTCACTAATAGGAAGAAGAATTTCCACGCCATTATCATCTTCTAGTATTGTTAAACCTCTAACAAAACGAATAACTTTTGTAGTGATATTATCACCTACTTTTCTAGCATTAAAGAAAATAATCATTGGATTTTCGATTGCATTTTTACGAGATACTTTGATAGATTTTTTTACTGTATCAATAGTATCAATAATAACATCAAACTGATCTCCAACTTTTAATACATCATTAAGATTTTTAATGTATTTCCAATCAAATTGAGTGACATGTAAAAACATAGTAATACCTTCTGCAGATACTAATGCAAAGGCATCAGACACAGAAATTACTTTTACTAAAAGTTTGTCACCTTCTTTATGATTTACAATGAAAGTATCAAAATTTTCTTTTTGTAATTGATCTCTAATAATTCTTTCTGAAACAACTAATCTATCATTTTCAAATTTAATTACAACAACATCAACCATTTGACCAAGCAATGCACTTTCGTCTTTCGGTACTCTTATTTGAGAAAAAGGTAAAAAAGCTTCTACCCCATCAATTGATGCAATATAACCTATATTTTTTGATTCTTTATTCGATATTATTTTTATAATTTTTGCTGATACAGAAACTTTATCTTCCATAGATTTTTGTAAATTTTCTAATGCCCTAGCATAAAGCGCTCTCTTCTGAGATACTTGAGGAATCCCATCTTTCATACCTGTATAAACAAATTCAATTTCATCACCAACAGTAACGGTATTAACCATTTCACTACTTGGTAAAATCATCTCTGATTTACCACCTGTAGTTATAAAAAAACCTTTGTCTTCTTGTGATATTACTTTTCCTTTTTGTACTTCACCTTGTTGATTATGATTTTTTAAACTATCTTCCCCATCCATCGCTTGTAAAAACATATCATCATATGTACCCATATGTAACTCCACCATTCTATTTAATAATCTAATTATCTAATTATTATCTCTAATTTTCTACAAAATAGCAAGTAAATTCATGAAAAACATCTTATTTTAATTGAATATTTTCAATTCCAAAGCTTAATGTTTGTCGTGTTTTCTCATAGGATACGCCTTTCATTAGGATTGGAACATAATAATTTTGTATTTTTTTCCATTTTATAGTTAAAGTGAAAATTTTTTTTTCTTGTTCAAAATATTGAATATGATCGATTAATCCCAAATTCCCTTCTGAAAAAATATATTTAATAGGTATATCACCCTTATTGTATGTCAATTGAAAAGTGTTTGCCTTAACATGCTTAATCAAAAATCTTTTTTGCAATCTTGTATAACTAGTATTAGATAATAAAGGTAATAACATTGTATTAATATAAATAGTATAAGAAGCTAAAATATTTTTATAAAAAGATTCTGTATCTTGTATTGTTAAATTAACTCCAGTAACATTATCATAATTCACTTTGACTACATAAGTACCTTTTATTTTGTCTTTTAATAAGTATGCTGCACTCTTTTTATCCATATCTGCTACAAAAGATTTTACCGCTATCGAACCAGTATGACTCTCTCTTAATTTATTAAATAATACTCTATCAGCTTCTAAAGCGTATATTGTATTTGTTACAAGTAATAAAAAAAATAATCTTATCATAATAAAAACACCCTTCTAAAAAATTGAGCAATACTAGACTCCTGTCCCCACTCTAATACCCTATCTATAAAATCTTCTTTTTGTTCAGTATTTACTTCTTGAGCAAGTGAAGTTGTTGACGCAGTAGTCGACAAACCTTCTGGTGGCACATTAGTAATTCTCAATCGCATCAAACCATCTGATCCATAAGATGCTAAAACTTCCCTTCGTCGTGCCGTACCTATATGGTATGCTATTCCTGTTTTGTTATATATTTCTGCTTCTATCGTCAAACTTTGATCTTTATTAAATCGCACTGCGATAACTCCATTAGAACCATCAGCAACCCAAAGAATATCTTCATAAGGAAAAACAGAAAATGATTCTCCTACCAAAGCCAATCGAGCTACTTGTTCTCCAATTTGTCTATTATTCTTTTTTCTATATAATGTTAATCCATCTAATTTGTCTGTAACTGCATAATACTTTTTACCTTTTCTTTCATAAGGAACAACCATTGTCACTTCAGAAAAATCTTTTTTTAATGTAGATATAATTTTTCCAGTGATTTTATCAACAATAAAAAAACCTTCTACTCCAGCGGCAATATAAAGTGTTTTGGAATCTGCAACCATATTTCTAATAGAAGGTAAAATAATATTTGTTTGTTTGATAGATACAGATGTAGTGATTTGATATCTTGGAAGTCTTCTTAATAACTCAGCTATAATAGATGGATCTAAATTATTAACAATAGAATAATAATCACCTTGTTGCCACAATTCATATAATTCTTTAATATTAATACCTGAATTTTCAAACAGAGGAATTAATTGAATTGAAGACCCTACTTGTTCAAACAACACAGAAAACAAATGTTGAATTTCTTCTCCACTTAGTGTTAATATTTTGTTTTTTAACTCTTCATTTTCTACAATAAAAAACTTTCTACCCAACGCATCTACTGTTTTTTGGATTTCAAGCCCAGCATCTCCGATAATAGACCTATTTTTAAAAGGATCAAAATTTGTATCATGAACCAAGCTAGTATCAATATTACCTGCCAAATTTATATTTGATAATTGAGATTCTTCAAACAATGTTTCTGTTTTTTGAACTAATTCTGGAACTTGAAGACCTGCTAAATTATCTGTAATATTATTTTTATTTTTTACTATTTGTTGTAATCCAGAAAGTGATAATATATTTTGAACATCGTTATTTGCCAAAGGAATATTATTAGCATTAGAAGGATTATTTAAGAATTTTTCTGTTTTTGCTACCATATCTGGAGTAATATTAGATTGTAATGTTTGTAATGCATTTCCATCTAGAGTATTTCCAGACTTTTCTAAAAATTCGGGCACAACTCCTGACAAAACACTGCTATTTAATAAACTATTAAAAGATTGAGGATTTGAAACTAACTGATTTATAACATCTTTTCCTACTATTCCTGAAGCAATATCAAGAATATTAGAAACGACAGGTTGATTGGTAATCGATAATATTTGTTGTATTTGATTTTTTTGATCTGTAGTTAAGAAAGGGATATCTTCAACCATCGAAGAGAAAAGTTTCGGATTATCTAATGCTAATTGAACCAAATTTTCAATATTAGTGATTTGACCAATATTAGTGATATTGCGTAATCCAGGAGCATCTAATGATAAAAAATTCTGAACAGGCCCTTCAATATCTGATAAAGAAATATAATCTACTAAAGAAGCTATATTTGGAAAATCACTATAGCTATTGGATATAAAAGAAATATCATAAGATACAACTCCTACATTCTCACTTGCCGCTAGAATATTAAATACTCCTTTAGGATTGTAGGTAGTAACAGTATTTTTAATTCTTATTCCCGATTCTACTTTCAAAGAACCTAGTGGTTTGGTCGCTGTAGGAGTCAGATCAGCAACCCCTATTCCCCCTCCAGACAAAGTATCATACGCAAAAATCAAATTGGTAGCAGTGGCTGTTTGAATAATTTCTACGGTACGAATGTACACTTGTTCTAATGCCTCTGAATAAAGATTTGTTAGTGAAAGAGACAATACTGGCGACATAACATCATCCACAATTCTATAAACTAATATTCCACCAGATCCAGCAGCAGAATAAATAAGATCTTCAAACTGTACTAAAGCTCGAACATCTTCAAACGCTGGAGACGGTGATGTAGAAATCGTAACTAGCGGGTATGCTATCGTATTATCATATTGCAACTGTCCACAAGACATAAAAAAGAACATTGTTGAGTAAAAAAAAATCAAGTTATAACAATACTTAATAATCTACCTCATTTATACCTAGATAATAATCATAATATAAATAGTATAAAAAGAAATCAC
The DNA here is from genome assembly GCA_030154445.1 of Spirochaetota bacterium. Lineage (NCBI taxonomy): Bacteria > Pseudomonadati > Spirochaetota > Spirochaetota bacterium. Next base: position 92,549 of record JAGUQW010000004.1, read on the forward strand.
AAAAATATCAATATACAACAAACTAGCAAATGATGTTCTCTATTTCAAATTTGTTTTTATAAATATTTGATTTAAAACAAAAATACCCTTCTTAGTTTAAAAGAAGAGTATTTTTGTGAAATGACAATTATTATTATTTATTTATTTAATTTTTTGTAAGCTTTTAGACCTTCTTTCAAAATATTCATAGCACGGATTAAAACATCTCTTTCCAAAGCATAACAAATACGAATTTCATTACGCCCTTCACCTCTAGTTGAATAGAAACCTTCTGCAGGAGCAACCATTATCGTCTCTCCATTGAGATCAAATTCACTCAATAACCAAGAAGCAAAGTTTTCTGCATTATCAACAGGCAAACCTACTAAACAATAAAAAGCTCCTTCAGGCTTGCGTGCAAATACACCTTCAATTTTGTGTAATTCTTCAAAAAGAGTATCTCTACGAAGACTATATTCTTCTCGAATAGGGATGAAAAAATCAGCAGATAATGTGTACAAAGCTCTTGCTCCTACCATTTCTAGTGTTGGGGCAGCCAAACGAGCTTGGCATTGTCTATAAACTGCACTTATTAATTCTTTGTTTTTACTGACTACACAACCAATTCGAGCCCCACAAGCAGAAAATCTTTTTGAGATAGAATCAATAATCACTACACGCTGAGCAATTTCTGGATATTCACCAAAACTTATTGCCTTGATATCGCCATAAGCAAATTCCCTATATACTTCATCTGAAATAATAGTGATATCATATTTTTCTGCCAAAGTAATAAGTCTCTCTGTCTCTTCTCTTGTATAAACAGTTCCTGTAGGATTACTTGGACTAGAGAACATAATAGCTTTAACTTTTGAGGTAATGCATTTTTCCATCTCTTCTAAAGAAGGAAGGTGAAAACCATCTACTGCTTTGGTAGGAATAGATCGAACTACTATATTAAGCATTGAAAAAAAGCTTTGATAATTCGCATAAAATGGTTCGGGCACAAGAATCTCATCACCTTCATCAAATAAAGCTGTTAAAACAAATTGAAATGCTTCACTGCCCCCATTGACTATCATCACTTCATCAACAGTATAATCAATATGATAATCTGCAAAATATTGTACTATCTCTTGTCTGAGCTCTATCAATCCAGCAGAATGAGCATAAGAAAGTATTTTTTCATTTTTAGTATATTCCACAATCGCATCATAAAAAATAGGTGGTGTATTGATATCTGGTTGACCAATATTCAAATGGATAATCTTTGTTCCTTTTTGTTTTGCTATCTCTGCAAAAGGCAATAATTTGCGAACAGGAGAAGTCTTTAAATTGTTAATACGGTTTGATAATTGCATATAGAATCCTTGTTAATTTTATAATATTTTTATCACTCAATGCGTAAATAAGAAACGCTTATATCAATTTCTATAATTTGAGTTATAAGATCTATGATCGTATCAAATTTATGAGTTAACTCCATTTAGTTTCGTCTAGTTCGTTCTCGGATTTGGTAATAATAGTAGTACATACCATATCACCACCAACATTCAAGCTAGTTCGCCCCATATCCAAAATAGTATCAATACCCAAAATCATTGCATAAGCAGTTGCAATAGCAGATCCTTCTGTGAATTTAAATCCTATTGTTTCAAATACTAACAAAAGCATAATTGCTCCAGCTCCAGGAATCCCCGCCGTACCAATAGCTGCAAGACTAGCAGTAATCACAGTAGTAATTTGTTGCTCTATAGTAAGAGGCGTATTTGTTGCATACCCTACAAACATAGCACAAATACCAAGATAAATCGCTGTACCATTCATATTGATAGTCGCCCCAAGAGGTAAAGTAAAAGAAGATATAGCCCTAGGTACTCCTAAATTTTCCATGCTATTCATAGAAACAGGCAAAGTCCCACTAGAAGAACGAGTAACAAATGCTGTAATAAAAGCTTGAGTAGTTTTTTTGAAAAATACAAAAACATTAAGTTTGCTCATAGCCAACATTCCACCGAATACAAGAAATAGTTGAACAATATAAGTAATATAACAAATAACTATAACGAATAATAAAGGGCCTAATACTTTAGCACCATGAATAGCAAAAACTATAGAAATAAGAGCAAAAACACCTATAGGTGCATATTGCATTACTCCACCAACTATTACATAAATAGCCTCCACAGCTCCTTCAAGAACTTCGAGAAGTGCCTGTGCTCCTTTTACTTTTTTTTCTTTTAAAATAGCTATAGAAATACCAAAAAGAAAAGAAAAGAAAATAATAGGTAAAATATCACCTTTAACTAATGACTCAATAGGATTTGTGGGAATAATATTAAGAAATACTTGCACCATAGATTGAGGTGGCTTTACAGTGATTACTGTTGCAATATCAGATACTAAATTCATTCCTAAACCAGGCTTGAAAATATTAGCAGATAATAATCCCAGAAAAACAGCTGCAGCATTGGTAACAAAATAAAAAATTAGAATTTTGATTCCTACACTTCCTAATTTGGAAGGAGCTAAACTTGCTGCACCTACAATCAATGACAAACTCACAACAGGGATAACTATCATTTTTAATAATCGAATTAACACATCACCCAGAGGGTTTACTATACTGATATATGATTCCGTATCTACCTCTAAAACAATGAGAAGAACACCAACTATAGAACCCAAAACAATAGCAATAGTGATTTTTAATAAGAGATTAATACTCAAATACCAATTTAAGAACGATTTTTTAGCATTCATTTTTTTATCTCCTTTGTAGAATGAGCATAAGAAAGTATTTTTCCTTTTTAGTATATTTTACCATTGCATCATAAAAAATAAGTGGCGTATTACCATACGGTTGACTAATATTTAAATGGATAATCTTTGTTCTTTTTTGTTTTGCTATCTCTGCAAAAAGCAATGATTTACGAACAGGAGATATTTTTAAATTGTTAATACGGTTTAATAATTATATATATAATCCTTTTTAATTTTATAATACTGTTAACGCTTTAGTGTAAGGTATATTTAAAGCTTCTGCAACACCTTTAAAAGTACAATATCCCAGATAGGTATTAAGACCCTCTAGAATAGCACTATTTGTTCGACAAGCTTCTTCCACGCCCATACCAGCAATTTGTAAGCCATAAATCAGCGTAGCATTAGTTAGTGCTAAAGTTGAGGTACGAGCCACAGCTCCAGGCATATTAGCTACACAATAATGAACAACACCATCAACAATATAAACAGGATCGCTATGCGTAGTGGCTTTGGATGTTTCAAAACATCCTCCTTGATCTATCGCCACATCTACTAATATCGCTCCTTTTTTCATCAAGGATAAATCATTTTTACTAATTAATTTTGGTGCTTTTGCTCCAGGAATAAGAACAGCTCCTATGATCACATCTGCAATAGGAAGAATACTTTCTATACTTCCTCTATTACTTTGTAATGTTTTGATACGCATATTAAAAATCTGATCAATATAGGAAAGTCTTTCGTTACTAATATCTAAAATAGTAACATCAGCCCCTATACCCACAGCTATTTGAGCAGCATTAATTCCAACAACGCCACCACCTATAATCACAACATTTGCTTTTGGAGTACCTGGAACACCACCAAGAAGAAGTCCTAATCCACCATAAGTTTTTTCTATATATTTAGCACCTTCTTGAACAGACAAACGACCTGCAATGGCACTCATAGGAGCCAAACAAGGTAGTTGTCGATTTTCAGAAATTGTTTCATAAGCAATAGAACATATTTTTTTGTTCAAGAGCATTTCTGTAAGGGTTTTATCCGCTGCTAGATGCAAGTATGTATAAAGAATAGTATTATTTCGAAAATAATGATACTCTTCTGCTATTGGTTCTTTGACTTTAATAATCATTTCTGATTTTTCAAAAAGAGTTTTTTTGTCTGTAACAATAGCTCCAGCTAATTCATAATCAGCATCTGTAAAGCCAATCCCTTCTCCTGCATTTGACTCTACATAAATAGTATGCCCTTTCATAACATAAGCTTTAATGTTTGGAGGTGTAAGACCTACCCTATATTCATGGGTTTTTATTTCTTTTGGACACCCTATAATCATAATTAATCTCCTAAGATATATTTACTATATTATTGCATATACTATCATTAAGTCAATATGATTTTCATAATGTATATAAAATAAAAATATCTTTTATCCTTTTTCTACGAATAGTTGCAAAAAATACTATTTTATAAGATACTATGATATCTTTTTATAAATCACTTAGGAGAACATTATGCACTATATTATTTCTCTCTTTATTATCTTTTTTCAAATAACTCTTTTTGCTACAGATCCTGTAATTCGTATTAGCGTAAATCCTCCTGCTATAGGAACTAATGAAGTTGCTGAAATCAGAATTGATGTTTATAATGAATCTTTATCAGAAATACCAAGTCCTTCTACTAATTCTCAGAAATTCAATATATCATACAAAGGAATGTCATCTCAGCGTCAATTAATAAATATCAATGGTAATATACAGGTAAAAAATATTTATGCTTATATTTATCAATTCACACCTAACTCAACAGGAAAAATAAATATTCCAACTTTTATTATTACCACTAAAAAAGGCAAACAGATCTATAGTGAATCCAGTTCTATCACTGTAGAAAATACAGATAGATTGCAAGCACCGAATCCAAAGCGTGGTGGAAATCCATTTAGTATGTTTGTAGAAGGGCCTACAGAGGCTTTTTTGCAGTTAGATGTTACAAGAAATAAACTTTATCAAAATACAGGACTAATTGCTGATCTTTATCTCTTTTCTGATGATACTGATTTTTTAAATCAAAGAAAAAGAGCTCAGCAAGCCTATCCTCCAAGATTTGATGGAGGATTAGTACATTCTATTACTATTCCTGAACAAACTGAGATTATCACGAGAACATTTGGTACTAGTGTTTTGTATGGTAAGCTTATTACTAAATACATTATTTTTCCATTAGAAAAAGGAAAACTAAATTTTTATCCCCCAGCATTCTATATCCAAAGTGGAATACGCAATTTTAATATTGTAGGCGATCCCATAGAAATCGAATCTATCCCTATTACTAAGAATCTTACTTATATTGGTGATGAATTAACTCTCTCTGTCAACCTTTCCCAAAACAAAATGAACGCTACCGAGGAACAAATATTAACTTTCAGTATTGAAGGCGATGGAAATGTGGATTTTTTTGTCGATCCATTCAAAAATTTATTATTAACTAATTTGTTTATTTCATCACCAACAAGCACCTTAGAATTAGGTATTGAAGATTCTAATAATTCCAATAATATCTATATGAAAAAAGTGTTTACTTATACTATTATACCAAAGCAAGAAGGCTCATATACTATTCCATCAGTAACACTTAATTATGCTGATAACTCTGGAAATTTTACAAGCTCCAAAACAGAGGCTTTTACTTTACAAGTATCTGCTAATAATTCTCAACAAAATACCACTACAAAAAAAATGACTTTGTTACCAGAAATATCACAAACATTCTTTTATAATTCTGGTATTCAATATATAATAGGATCTCTTATTATAGGTTTGTTGATTATGTTTGTATCAGTTTTACAAGCAATAAAAATCAACAAACTTTCTACAGATATCAATTATGCTCGTGCTAGTGGAGCACAAAAGCGTCTTCAACAAATTATGGCTCATAGTGAAAAAGCAATAAAAGATAATCAATACAAAGAAGCTGCTCGCCTTATTAGACAAAGTGTTTTATATTTTTGTGCTGATAAATTTAGTATTAGTAACTCATCATCTCCTCAAGATATTCTTGATTACCTTGAAAAAAATAATATTGAATTTGCTTTTCAAACAGGGTTTTTACAATTACTTAACATTTTAGATTTCCATGCTTTTGCAACAACTCCTTCAGATAATCAAATAAAAAATTATCTATCCGAAGCTTATACTATTTTGAATGAAATCAACAAAATAAAAATCAAATAATCATCTTTGACAACAATCAAAAAAGACTAATAAATTTAGTAGTCTTTTTTATATTTAATACTATAAAAATTGTATTTTTTATTTTTTTATTGGTAATAAAGCAAATATTTTTCTTACCCTGATTAGAGGACAACCCCAGATAGCTTCATAGATAATACTACCTTGTAATTTGGTCTCACCAATAGTTCTATCCACAAAAACAATAGGTGCTTCTTGAATATTAAAACCCGCATAATAAGCTGACGATTTCATTTCAATTTGAAACATATATCCTTTAGCATGAATATGGTCTAAATCAATCTTTTCAAGCACTTCTTTGGTATAAGCATTATAACCACCAGTAAGATCCGTATAAGGCACTCCTGTGGTAATTTTAGCATAAAAATTAGCACAGATACTCAAAAACAATCTCTTTACATCCCAATCCAAAATTCTCACCCCATCAACATAACGAGAGCCTAGTACGACTTGTGCTCCTGTAATAATTTTATTAATAAAATGTTTCAAGTCTTTAGGATCGTGTGATAGATCAGCGTCCATTTGTATGACAAAATCATAACCTAATTCTAAGGCTTTTTTAAACCCAGCAATGTAAGCTCTTCCTAATCCATCTTTTATTTGTCTATCAAGAAGAAAAATTCTTGTATCAAATTCATTGAGAGATCTTACTAATTCTGCTGTACCATCTGGAGAATTATCATCTACTACCAATACATCAAGATCATAATTATTAATAATCTGGGGAATAATTCGTTCTATATTACCTACTTCATTGTATGTAGGAATGATTACAAGACCTTTCATGTTACTCTCCATCAAATATAAGTGTAATAATATTAGTATTATACTTATATTTCTTATTAATTTCAACTATATAATATTTTGATATAGTTGAAATTAATAAGATTCTGAATTATACTTAAATTATAAAATAATATTTTTATTTTTAATAAAAATTATAATCTTAAGGAAACATCTATGAAGCACTTTTTCTTCCTATTTTTATTTATGGGATTACTCACATCTTCGTTTGGTACAACAACATCTTTCATCACTGATAACAAATTTAACAATCTATGGTTATGGCAATTATCTAACACAACAGTTACACAAGAGAAAGGTATTTCTTTATCCAAAGAAACCACTAAAAATTTTCAAACATCTCAACTATTATGGACAGGAGTATATATTAATAACTCTTTTTATCTCGGTACTGCTGAAGAATCCAAAATACTAAAAATAGATCGTGATTTCAAAGAAACAGAAATTTTTTCCTCCTCTAATCATTCTATCATCAGTTCTATTGTTGCTGAAAATGATGGGATTCTCTTTGCTGCATCACCAGAAAGCACCTTATATCATCTAAATAAAAATTATAGTATTGTTTCTAACACTAGCTTGTCTAATAGTTATGTTTGGGATATTGTACCGAATCCAAAAGGTGGATATTATATTTTGACAGGACTTAGTGCTACCGTATATGAATATAACAATTTCACATTAAGTAATCCTATCATAATAGATGTAGAAGAGCATCTTCTACAAGGATTATATGTTAATGATACCTTATGGGTACTTGGTGAAAAAGCACTCTACAAAAAACAAAATGATCGCTTTATTGCGATAGCTCTTTTTGAGGGAACTGCCTCTGGATTTACTTATACTAATAATAATTTTTATATTATTCATAGTGTAACTCAAGAAGAAAATCCTGCTACAGGTCAACCAGAACAAATTATTAGTAAATTAACTTCTATTTCTTTGTCTGGAGCAATAGAAACATTGTATGAACTAAATGGTTTTTATTTCACTTCTGTAGGCATTTTTAATAATAATATTGTTATAGGTGCTGATCAATTTGGATTGTATATTATGTATGATATTATTACTAAAAAAAGTTATTATTCTGGACTAGGAGAAGGTAAAATTTTAGAACTATTTAATGTTAATAATTCTCTTATGTTATTATCGAGTGATACTTCTGCCTTATGGACGATGAAAAATACTATATCTTCTACGGGGTCTTTCACCTCAGAAGTTTATGATGCTGGTAACATCGCATCATGGGGGAATTTCTTTACTAAAGTTTCAACGCCACCAAATACAAGTATTCAGTTTTTTGTTCAAAGTGGAGTTACTACCAATCCAAAATATTGGGAAGATTGGAAAGAAATCTCAGCAAACCAAAAAATAACAACACCTATGGCACAATATATTCGTTACAAAGCTATTCTCAAATCTGATGGAATCAAAATGCCTTATGTAGAAGAGGTCAAATTTCCTTACACTCAATTAAATCTCAAGCCTTCTATTAATAATATTGATATAGAATTAACCGAGCAAAATATTATCATAAATTGGTCAGCAAGCGATCCTAATGATGATACCCTAGAGTACGATATTTATCTTGCTGAAGATGGTCTACCTAAAATTAAAATAAATCAAAAAAAAATAACTAGTACTAATTTTACTTTTGCTAAAAATTCTTATCCTACTGGATATAAAAAAATCACTCTCATTGTAAGTGATAGACCATCTAATAGTGATAAAACTGCTCTTACTAGTGATTATACTTCAATTCCAATAATGTTTGATAGTGAAGCCCCTATCATTAGTAATATTAATCTCAAAAAATCAACTAAATCTGTAGAAGTTAGTTTTTCTGTAAGTGATACCCATAGTATTATTAAAGAAACTAGTTATATTATTAATGGATCAACAACAATAAAACTAGTACCTATAGATGGGATATTTGATTCAAAAAAAGAATCTTTTCTTTTTAATATTCCATTAGATACAGCTTTATTTTTACAAATTAGTACTCAAGACGATTCTAATAACAATACTACTAAAGGCGTGACACTCCTCCCTAATTAATTATAAATATATAAAGAGATAAAACATGGAAAACATTATTTTACTTGGCGCGACAGGATCTGTAGGGTTTTCTGTACTTGATATTATACGCACTTATCCTGACAAATTTACTTTATATGGATTTACAGCTTGGTCTAATATTGATAAAACAGTGGCTCTTATTAAAGAGTTTTCTCCAAAATATGTTGTTCTTAAACAAAAACATGATAGCCTACCTCTTTTGTTTCCTCATATAGAATTCATGTATGGGGAAGAGGGCTTAAAAAACATCTGTCAAATATCTGAAGCTCCAACAATAGTATCAGCATTACTAGGAATGAATGGATTTATTCCTGCTTTCGAAGCATTAAATCAAGGTAAAAAATTAATTATCGCCAACAAAGAAGCACTCGTTGCTGGTGGTAAATTTTTAACACAAGCTGCTAACAAATATGGGGGATTGATTATTCCTCTTGATAGCGAACATCTTGCTCTCTTTGATCTTATTCGTGGTAAACAAAAAAAAGAGATAAAAGAACTTGTTTTGACAGCTTCTGGAGGACCATTTTTACATCGTAATATTGATGCAAGTATTACGAAAAAAGAAGTTCTCAATCATCCTACTTGGATTATGGGTGCTAGTATTACCGTTGGTAGTGCTCTCATGATTAATAAAGGGCTTGAAGTCATCGAAGCAATGCGTTTATTTGATCTTCCAGAAAATCAAATACGCGTATTAATACATCCTCAATCACTTGTCCATGGTGCTATCAATACCAAAGGTGGGCATTGGCATTTGCTTGCTTCTCCAGCTGACATGCGTTATCCAGCATTACATGCTCTTTTCTATCCCGAAACACCCCATGATACACCTTTCGGTGAATATGATCCTACACTAAAAGCTCTAGAATTCTTTGAGCCTGATTATAATAAATTCCCTTTATTATCTTTGGCTAGACAAGTTGCTCGAGAAGATGGATTGTTACCAACGGTACTTTGTGCTGTTATGGAAGTGGTCATTGAACAGTTTTTAAATGATAATATTGCATTTCATAAGATTCCTGATATTTTTCAAGAAATTATTCAAGAATATCCAAATAATAAAAATCCAGAAATAGAAGAAATTTTAATTGCAGATAAAAAAGCAAAAATTCTTGCTTTGGAACGCATTACTTATAAAGGAAACGACCTAAGATAATTATCTTAGGTCGTTATTATTTTTAGAATGATATTTATTATATAAAAAATAGAGATTATACAACAATGCCGATATCGTCATAGGTCCAACCCCTTTGGGAACTGGAGTAATAGCAAAAGATTTTTTCTTTACATTTTCAAAATCTACATCTCCAACTAAAATAGAATGTTTACCGTGTTGAATTCTATTCATTCCAACATCCATAACCACAGCCCCTTGTTTAACCATATCTTCAGTGATAAGATTTATTTTACCTGCTGCTACAACAATCAAATCTGCTGTCAAACATAATTCTTTAAGATTATTAGTTTTTTTGTGAGCAATAGTAATAGTAGCATTTTTTTGTAATAATAACATTGCTGTTGGCTTTCCTACAATATTACTAGCTCCTACGATAACTGCATTTTTCGATTCTAAATTCCATTGTTCTTTGATCGAATCCAAAAGCATTAATATTCCAGTTGATGTTGCAGGTGCAAAATCAGAAACGCCAGCATATAAATTACCAATATTAAAAGGATGAAAACAATCTACATCTTTTTGAGGTTTTATAGCTGCTAAAATATGATAACTATCAAGATGAGATGGCAAAGGTAATTGTACCAAAATACCATGTATCGAAGAATCTTCATTCAATTCTTCTATCTTTTTCAACAACTCTTGTTTCGTTATATCTTTTGACAAAAATAAAGGAATAGGAATAATACCTACATTATGACACGCTTTAATTTTGGCATTTATATAGATATGAGATGCTTGATCGTCACCAACTAGTATCGTTGCTAGAGAAATTTTGGGATATCGTGTTAAAATTTGTTTGAGTTCTTCATTTTTTTGTTGCGATAATAAGTAGCCATTTAATACAATAGAATCATTCAATAATAAGCTCCTAAAATAAATTTATTTAATATTATAAGTATAATAATGTTATATTATATATTATCCGATAAATAAGAAAAACCATTGAGGGGAAGAATATGAAAACAGATATTTCAAATGATTTTATAGAACCTTTAGATCACAAACCAACAATAAGTCCAGAAATAATAGATGAGCAGATTGAAGAATTTAATATTAAATCTCCTAATACACTAATTATAAAAGGAAAATTTAAATTCAAAAATGCTAATGTTTATGGTATTTTTGCTATTTTATTATTCAAAGGAAATAATATAAAATCTTCTGAAGATGATGAGACATTATCAAACAGTTGTTCTTTTATTAAATCCCATATGATTGCTTCTTATTTTAGTGATCTATTTCTTACAGATATATCTGAATCTTGGATTACACTAGAAGAAAAATTTAATGCCTTAGAAATCAAAAGTGAATATGCTGTTTCTATTACAGATACTTTCAAAAAAGTATTTTATGATGCTTTTGTTGATAATAATGAAAGAATAAATTCTATTATTAAAGATTTTAACACTAATAAAATAAACAATATACATAAAGAGTTAACAAATATCCTAGCCTTACCTTATAAAGATCGATCAGTTCAAGTGGAACTTTCATTTGAAGAATTGAATAGTGAAGATATTGAATCTATTAAAAATTTTCGTATTATAGAAGAAAAACCTGAAGCTAACAATAATATTTTAACAACACCATCTGTTGTAATATCTCATCAAGATTATTATATTCCTGCAAATCCTATACTAGCTCCAACAGGTGAAGGAATCGCTATAAATCAATTATCTCACGGTACTAGAATTCTTATGCGCGTAGATTCCAATACTGATTATGGCAAACAATGGATAGAAAATTTCCATCTTTTAAATCCTGAAAAAAACACTATAGATCCTATTGTTGGAACTGTGGATCAAATTGGTCCTATAATCAAAAATAAAGTTGATATTATTGTAAAATATAAAAAAAATCAGTATACTAAATTTAATATTGAAGCAGGAATTAGACTAAAACTATATAATCCAAAGATTAGTGAATCTACTGTTGATCCACTAAAAATTTATAATGAACAACAAGATTCCAATAATAGTACAAATTATTCTCAACTCTTTGATGAACCAGGTTTGAAGCCATTAATAATCGTTGGTATTCTATTAACTGTTCTTTCCTTAGTTGCTTTATATTTTATTTAAATAATATTAAAATACTAACACTAAGGAATACAACCATAGACTAATAATCACTGTATAAATAGTATAAGTCAATATTTTTGATTCTTTTTTGATTAAACCTATCACACAAATTAATAAACTAACAATAAAAATTAAAAAGATTGTATACAAACTATTAAATGGTATTTGTATCCATAAATTTTGCGTAGAAAATAACGATGCTAAAACTAGTATCAACAAATTAAAAATATTACTTCCAGCGATATTTTCTATAGCCATATTAGTAAATCCACGCCTTACTATTTGAAAAGTTGTTGCTAATTCAGGAATAGAAGTAGCTATAGCCAAGATTAAAGATCCTATAAAATGTTCTCCCAATGCTTGTCCATAAATAGGCACATCCACAAGAGCTATCTGTTGACAAATAGAGACTAAAATCCAAGAAAGTCCTATAATTATTGATGAGAAAAATGCAAACGAAATTATTATTTTAGTAGGTGATTCTTCTTTATCTTTAAGAGGTGATTCTTTCTTGTCTTCTGGTTCGTTTAGATTGTAAGCCTGTTTCATAATAAAACTATAAATAATCATAAATACAAAAATCACCACATATTGATTTGGAATTATATTAGAAACAGGATATAAAACTATTACAAATCCTATAATTCCTAACAAAATCAAACTACTCACAAAACTAAAAATTGAAGATTTCTCTATTTTTAATTTTTTATCTTTAAAAATTAAAAATATCGTGCTTAACAATGCTATATTCAGCATATTCGAACCCAATACTCCGCCTACAGCTAGATTTATCAAACCTTTTTTTATAGATATAAAAGTACTAACCATTTCAGGAATAGAAGTAATCATGGCTATCAATACAAATCCTATAAATGCTCCAGAAATATTTGTAACTACAGCCAATTGATTAGCATAAAATATTAAACGATCACCTATATAAAAAATAATTACTGTAATTAGTCCTATAATAATTAATAATGATAAAAAATTATTCCAAATAAATTCCATATATTCCTCTATATTTTAATTTTTAATTGTTGATTGAGTTTTCCTATAAAATACAAAATCACAGCTAAAGATACTATTAATGCTCCCGGTGCAATATCCAAAGAAAACGATAAAATAATACCACCTACCATTACAAATATAGAAAATATAAAAGAAATTATCAATGTTATTATTGTATTTTTTTGCCACAATAATGCAAAAGCAGAAGGTAATACTGTCATCGCCGCCACCAATAATACCCCTACTAACTTTATTCCCAAAATAATACTTATAGAAAGTATTATATAAATTATTGTGTCCCAAAAATCTACATCAACTCCTGAAACTTCTGCTGTATCTCTGTCAAAAATTATGAATAATATTTTACTTATATTTGGTAAAACAATCAACAAAATTATTGTCGTGATGATTGTAGTAAAGACAAATTCTTTTGCAGTTACTCCTATCAGATCACCAAATAAAAAACTGAATAAATTAAAAGAATTACCACCTATTGATAATAAAATCATCCCAAAAGCCATAGCTCCAGAAAATAACATACTTATACCCATATCAGATGATTTTTGATGAGAGCGTCCTGCCAACACCGTAACAAAAGCACAAAAAAATATTGTTGTAAATAATTGATCTGTATGCAAATAATTCGCCAATCCAACCCCACCAAAAGCCGCATGTTCTGTACCTATCGCCAAAAAAGTGAGTTTTCTAGTTACAATAATAAACGATATTAATGCAAATAACAAAGATAATACTACAGAAATCCCTATAGAATATTGAAAAAAAGAATATTGAAATAATGATTCCACTATATCTCCTACTTATATAAATATATTATTAAGTATAGTACAATCTAATAATAAATTCAAAATTATTTCAGAATCATTTATAAATTTTCTAAAAATGATACTATTGATACATTAAGATCATTTTTAGTTTTAGAATAGTTCAATAGTTGATGACGAAATCCATAAGGCTCTTCTTCAAAAGAAATATCATATGTTTTTTCTATAATTTTCTTAGATGAAACACTGTTTTTAATAAGTTCTAAATTTTTAAAGTTAACCAAAATATCACCTTTACAATATGCCAAAAATAAAGGCATTTTAATTTTATAAAGATTTTGTCTCAATATTTTCAAACCTTTCTTAAAGGTATGTATAGTATAAGGATACTGTATACCTTCCGCATCACATAATTTTTCTACTTCAGCTCTTTCTTGCTGATAAGGTATAGATTCTAATACACCATTTGGGAATACAAAAGACAACAATCCTGATAAATAAATAGCAATATTTTGCCATAATTTAAGATGATTCCCATATAAATTCACAGGACTAGAAACAACAATCAACCCATCAAAAGATCTTTCTGTAGCAATATTCATTGCCAAACTACCACCTTGAGAATGTCCTCCTAGTACTACTTTTTGATAATTATTTGGTAAGCTGTTGATCTTTTCTCGTATTATGATAAGACTTTCTTTCCATGCCCAAGATCCTATAGATTGAAGATCTTCACGAGAAATAGCAGAAGCTGGTAATGTAGGAATATAAACATCCCACCCTTTTAACAAAAGTATTTCTGCAAGATCTTCAAAGGTACTAGGTGTTGAAAACATCCCATGTAAAAAAATAATTAATTTAGTATTACCATCTTTTTTAAACCAAAGATCTTTAGTGTGTGAATATTTTTCAGTAAAAACATTAAGTCTCAATTTTCTATGAAACACGATTGTGTGATTTAGTAATAAAAATAAAATCACCACTATTCCTAATATATATATCATTATTAACTCCTTTGTATTAATTTAATACAACTTTTATATTATTTTTCATTATTGATGAAAATTTGATTTATCTATTATTATATTGTATGATAATTTTTATTTCATAAATATTTTTTATTTTTTCTCCATATTTTGTGAAGAAATAGCACCTTGATTTCCGAATATAAATAAGAGTATGTGAAATATAGGAGTATCTATGAGTGGGCAGCTTTATATAATTGGAACACCAATTGGGAACTTAGAAGATATAACACTTAGAGCTATTAGAATACTCAAAGAAGTACCTATTATTGCTTGTGAAAATATTCCTCGCACTAAGATTTTATTAAATCATTTAGGAATACAAAATAAAAAATTAATTGAATGTTCTCCAGCTAATGAAAAAAATTCTGCCTTAGGTATCATGAAAATGTTATTACAAGATCAAGATGTTGCTCTTGTAAGTGATGCTGGTACCCCTTGTGTTTCTGATCCTGGTGTCGTTGTTGTTAAAACAATTTCAGAAAATGGTCTAAAAGTTACTCCTATTCCAGGAGTTTCTGCTCTTACTACTATTTTATCAGTAGCAGGAATAGGTGGTGAAAATGTTGTTTTCACAGGCTTTATCTCTAAAAAAGAAGGTCAATTTATAAAAACAATACAACAATTTGCACATAAAAATAATGTTATTGTAATATTTGTATCCTGTCACCGGGTAAAAAAGTTTTTACAAATCCTAAAGGGATTACAACTTTCTGCCGATACTATATTGGGAAAGGAATTGACTAAAACTTATGAGAAGATCTATAGAGGATCTCTTGAAGAAATAGATAATGCTCTTTCCGAAGAAGAATGCAAAGGTGAATTTGTTGCTGTATTAAGAATCTATGAGGATTTTGTTACACCAGAAAAAAATGCAGTTGCTTCAAAAAAAGAAAAGCGTAAAATAAAACAACAACTTGCTAACGAAAATAACTAAAGAAAGATAGTTAGTAGCAATGGATTATTGTTATGAAAACGAAACAGGGATGAATGTAAATTCAGGAGGTTCATATGGAGATTCGTGGTATTGGAGGAATTGATCCTTTAGATAAAAATCAATCAATCAAAACAAATAAAACTCCTTCTACAATAAAACCTATATTAAATCCAGATTCTCTTAAAGTATCTGATCATGCAAGATTTTTAGAAGATGAAGCTTTTATCAGAGAAGTATTAGCTAAAATTCCAGATATAGATCAAGAAAAAATTGATCGTATTAAAAATAAGCTTCACAATGGAGATTATAATAATAAAGAAAGTCTCGATATACTTACTGAAAAACTTTCTAAAGCCTTAGGTTTATAAAATTAAACATCTATATTATTAATATAGATGTTTTTTTTGAATATAATACTAATAATTATTTCTCTCTATCTAATAACAACTCATGTAAATCTTCTTCTTTAAAAGTTCCCAATACCTCGTGTAACTGTACAGCTCTTCTCGAACCAAAAGCACCAGCTTTTGCTTTGAATTTTACATTTCTTCCAATAAATATATGTACATCAGCTTTAACATTAGTATCAAATCTTATTACATCACCCACTTTAAGTTGACTAACTTCAGAAAAAGACAATGTAGTTTCTGCTAATTGTGCAATAATTGTTAATTTAATATCATTGATTTGCTGTTTAATAAAATGAATATGCTCTGTAGTAATATTTGTATTAACTGCAGAATACCAATATTGAGCTGACAACTTACTAATAATAGGTTCTATCGTAATATAAGGAATACAAAAATTTATCATTCCCTCAACATCACCAATTTTAGTATCAAATGTTGTAAGAATAACCATACTATTTGGAGGAACAATACCTACAAATTGTGGATTCGTTTCTATATTACCCAAACGAGGTCGTAAGTCTGTCATATTTGACCAAGATTCTCTAAGATTTCCTAAAAGACGCACTAAAATCCCTTCAATAACAGACATCTCAATATCCGTTAATTCTCTATTGTTCTTTAAGGTTTCCCCTTTACCACCAAATAACCTATCAATAATAGAAAAAGTAATGGCTGGATCTATTTCAACAATGGCACTCCCTTTAAGAGGATCCATATTCACAATACCCAATGTCGTTGGAGAAGGAATTGATCTTGTAAATTCTTCGTAAGTAAGCTGATCAACAGACACAACATGCACTTGTACTAAGGAGCGAAGCTGAGCTGCTAAAGATGTGGTTGTCAAACGAGCGAATGTTTCATGAATCATCTGTAATGTGCGTACCTGATCTTTAGAAAACTTATCTGGTCTTCTAAAATCATACACTTTTAAACGCTTTTTATTTCTGTTCATCTTCACAGAAGCAATTGCATTCTCTTCATCTGATGTTGTCGAATTTGGACTGGAAACAGCTGTTAATAACGCATCAATTTCATCTTGTGACAATATTTCTGTCATCTTATTTCCTTGAGGTGTTTAACACCTAATTATTATTTTATTTTAAGATATCGTAAACTCTGTATAATACACAGCATCAATTTCACCATTAATAAATAAACTATTAATAGTGCGTCTAATTTCTTCTTTAAGCTGTTCTTTTTCTAAAAACTCATCTATTTGATTTTTTTCTTTAGAATTCAATAAATTTAAAATAACATCTCTAATTTGAATATGTCTTGCAACTAATTCAGCATGTAATAATTTTTTCTCTTGATTATATCCCAAAGATAATGCAACTCTTACAAAATAGTTAGCATCTAAATCTGCGGTATTTATTTTGAATTCACCAATATCATAATAAGATAGTGGGACAGGTTTTGGTTGTAGTTGTACTGCTATTGCATTTTCATTTCTTTCTTTTGATGTTCCACCTTTAAAAACAACAAACATTATAATAACAGAAATTACAACAGAAATTAATACAGGAATCAAATATCCTAAAATTGTAGTAAGAATTTTTGCTACAGGACTAGATTTTTTAAGTCCTTCTTCCAACCCTTCTTCTAATAAATCTTCATCAGCCATATATTCCTCCAACACTATTTTAAATAAATAGTATATATTTACACTATTTATTTTAAAACATTTTAAATAAAAAAGCAATTTTTTCATACAATTTATATCTATATTATTGTATTATCACTAAAAAAAGTTTATAATATACTATCAAAACATGAGGATATTTATCATGATCAAACAATACGAAAATGGAGCTTTTAGCCAAAATACTTGGGTTTATTTTAATACGGATACTGAAGAAGCAATTATTGTTGATCCTGGAGATGACTTAGATGGATTATACAATATTATTGGCACCTATAATATTACTCATATTTTTATTACCCATGGGCATATAGATCATATTCAAGGATTAACTGAAATAAAGAATATTTACCCTTCTGCAATTATTGTAGCACATGAATTAGCTAACGAAACATTACCAAATCCTCATAAAAATCTTTCTCACAAATGGGGGTTAGATGTTATTGCACCGAAGCCAGATTGGACTTATAATACAGAAAGTGCAACTATCACAGCGGCAGGACAAGAGTGGACATTGATTCATACGCCAGGTCATGCGGTTGATCACACCGTGTTTTTTGGTCAAGATATGACGATGTTCGGTGGAGATATAATTTTTGAACAAGGTAGTGTTGGTCGTGTAGACCTAGATGGATGTGATCCTATAGCAATGCGTGTTTCTATTGCCAAAACCCTATCAGCACCTCTTGAAGCAACTGTTTATCCAGGCCATGGTAGTCCTTTTACTATTCAAGAAGCAAGACCTTTCTTTCAGGAATTAAATTTCTAAAGATATATTTTATATAAACAAAAAACACTCTATATTCTAGAGTGTTTTTTTTTATTTATATTTATCAATAAAAAATTATTTTTGATTTGTGTTAAACAATGTTGGTTTGATCAAACAATAATAAAACATTATATTGACACCCACACTCTTCATTAATATTCGCAAAACATCTTGTCCCATCCATATTTTTTTGAAAAATAATACATAAGAAATTATCGTAAAAGTAAGAATCGCCACACTATCTATAATAAGCCATGTTCCAGCACTAGTTTCACTCTGAGAAGATTTCTCATGCTCTATGGGATCATTTGTAGAAAGATCATCTGCATAAATATCATCATCTGAAATTTCTTCTATATATCTGGTATGTGGTTTTTGAGTGCTTTTATAAATAATTATTGCAAAAACTAGTGTAAAGAGTACTCCTGATGATATGATTGTGTACAAATCTTGAGTTTTAATATAAGCGACAAAATTTTCTATAATACTTTCCATAACACTTCCTTGATACATCATAACTCATATTGATTGCAAATACAAGTAATATAAAGGTATTAGCTTTTAATTGCTTTTAATTGCTTTTAATTGCTTTTAATTTTGCTAATAGTTCTTCCATAGGTCTATCGCCTTTGACTCTATTACAATAACTACACAGTAGTTGAAAATTATCCTTACTATCCGCTCCACCTTTGGATTTGGGAATGATATGATCTACTTCCATATGCACAAGATTGAAATGTTGTTTACAGCCTGCACAATCGCCATGTTGTTTGCCGTAGAGCGTTTCTTTGATCTCTTTTTTGGCTTTACCTATAAGTTTTATTGCTTCTATATCTGTTCTTTCGGGAATATCATCTCTAAAAATAAGAGCGTTCTTGTGTTTAAATAGATCATCAGGGTTTGCGATTTCTTTGTGCAATCTTATATTTACGAGTTCGTAAGCTTTTTTTGAGATATCTATCCCCACCCACTCCCTACCAAGCTTTTCTGCTGCAACACAGGTAGTAGCACATCCACAGAAAGGATCTAATACTATCCCACCCTTAGGGCATGATGCCTCTATAATTCGCTCTAATAATGCTAATGGTTTTTGGGTAGGATAACCAACTCTTTCATGGCTCATTTGATTGATAGGCTTTATATCATTCCAAATAGACCCAATAGCAATACCTTTAGATTCATCAAGAAATCTTATTAATTGTTTTTTTCCATTTTTTGTAAAATATATACGACCTGTATCTTCAAAACGTTGAATAGATTCTAAACTATAATCACCCAAAGGAGTATCCCTACTATATATCCTACCATTAGGATCAGTATATTTGAATTTATTATGCTTCGCATTTAGATCATGTTTTTTGTATACTTGGTTAAAATAATAATTTTGAGAAGATGAAAAAAAGAAAACACTCTCGGTATTTCTTCCAAATTGTTGCGATGTTGATTTAGCTCCTTTAACAGGACTTCTTTCCCATATAATTTCATTACGAAAATTTTTATGCCCAAAAATAACATCCATCAGTAGCTTAAGATAATGTCCCATCGTATTATCACAATGAAGATAGATACTACCTGTGTCCTTGAGAATACGCTTCATCTCTAAGAGACGCATTGCCATATAGACGAGATAGTATTTGTTACTCTTATCTCCAATATATCCACTAAGCTCTATAAAATGATACAATTCTGGATTTTTCTCTTTTAATAATAATAACCAAGCATCTTTGATGTCTTCCATTCCCCAATAATCTTTGAACTCAGCTCCTTCAGCATTACTACCTATAGGCGCAGAAAAAGATTTGTTTTTGTTAAATGGGGGATCTAAATAAATCAAATCAATAGAATTATCATTAAATCCTTGTAAAATATCTAGATTATCTCCACAAAAGATTGTTCTGTTTTTGATTGTTGTTTGATTCGACACTGATACCTCTACCTATGTTAATATTCCTTAACTTAATTCTTTCAACTCTTCTCTAATAAATTGCACTAATTCTCTAATATATTCTTTAGTGAACTTCAACTCTATTCCTGCTATTTTATAAATATCAGCCAGAGGTACTTGATGTCCTATATTAAGAAATTTTTTATAATTTTCTACTGCTATTTTTGGATTTTGTTTGTATTCACGATAAACTGCTAAAGCTCCTAATTGAGCAATACCATATTCTATATAATAAAAAGGTACTTCAAATATATGTAATTGAAACAACCATTGAATCGCTTTTTCTTGTTCTAATCCAGACCAGTTTAATCCAGCCTTGTTAGAAAATCGATCCATAACATCTATAAATGCCTGTTCTCTTAATTCTGTAGTACCGCTATCTGTGTATATTTTTTGTTGGAAGCTATCGATAGTCATACACCAAGGGAAGAATTTTAATGCTCCTTCGATCTGATCATATTTTGCTTTACGAAAATCTTCTTTATCTGTATAACATTCTTTCCATCTATCCATAGAAATCATTTCCATACTCATAGAAGCTAACTCAGCTGCTTCCATAGGAAGACCTAATAGGCTAGAATACTTATGATCTGCTTGAGCAAATTCATGCATAGCATGTCCAATCTCATGAATAAGTGTCGTTAAATCACTATGCAAGCCAACGGCATTCATAAAGATAAAAGATGCTCCATATTTGTACAAAGGATAAGAATAACCACCGGGAGCTTTATTTTTACGATTGAATAGATCTAATAATTTACTAGCATCCATAGAAGAAAAGTTCTCACCAAAAATAGGATCTATTTGTTGCATCATCGTGATATGTTTGGGAATTAGATCTTCTGTTTTTTTAACAGGTTTTAACAACTTACCATCCAAAGAAACACTCATATCCCAAGGTTTGAGATTATCTATTTGTAAGGTATCTTTTCTTTTTTGATTGAGTTCAGCGATTAAAGGCATTATCTCCGATTCTACAGCATCATGAAAATTATGAATATCTTGTACTGTATAAGAGAATCGCCCTTTTGCTTGATGCATATAATCTCTATAATTATCAAAACCAGCATTTTTTGCAATTTCTTGTCTTAGTTCATAAAGCTTATTAAACAATACATTAAGCTCATCTTTGTGAGTTAACATTTTTTCAGAACGCACACGCCAAGCTTTTTCTCTAACATTTCTATCTTTATCTTTAAGAAATATAGCCATTTCAGGGAGTGTTTTTTCTTCGCCATTAAATTCTACTGTCATACTACCTGTAATAGATCTGTATTCTATGCCCAATTCATTTTCTTTAATTTCCAATGCTACATTTTCTTCTCTAAAAAGATCGCTATCATTCTTGAGGATTCTTTCTAATAGAGATCCTGTTTTGCCATGTTCTACAACCCAATCTTTCAAAGCTGGTGAATTCAAAACAATATTTTTAAAGGCAAAATCTTTGGGAGCATAATAAGCAGAAATATTTTGTTGAAATGCCGTATAATCTTCCACTATTTTTTTATCAATAGTATCGCAAGTCATCTTAATATAAATCTCACCACCTGTATCGCGAATTTTATGATTAAGCTCATCTACTTTATTCAGAAATTCATCAAGCTCTAGTGTTGTTTTTGGAGTTTCTTTTTCTAATTGTTCTACCCATGTCTTTAGCAAAGTTAAATCATGAGGATTAATCTCCCCTTGGAAATAATAATTTGTACGAATTGGTAATATGTTGGACATTGTAAACTCCCTTGTTTAATAGTATATCAATTATAATTCTCATCTTGTTTTTTGTCAATTGACAAACTATTCCTTTCTATATATCTATCAAAAAAGCCAGCTTTTCACTGGCTTTTTATTATTTATCTGCAATGTTTTTTTGATAATATTCTAAGATACTTGGAAAGTATTTATCATAAAATTTTTGAGTAATATATTTTCTATCTTTATTCCAAAAATTCTCGCCTTCTGATTTGTAGGGATTATATATATTCATATATTTGGTGATAATATTTTCATTGACAATATAACAATAATATTATATAATTCCTACACGAAGGAGTTTATTTATGAGTCAATTTGACGCTACAAAATTAGAAGATCTAGTAGCATACTATAAACAATTAGAACAATTAAAATCTAACGGCGTACCATGCCATCGTTTTTATTCTTGGAATTTATGTTACGAAGCATTTGGAGAATTTTACAAAAAAAATACTACACCAACTACTAAAAAAGAAAAAGATTTATTAGCACTACATTTGGGTAGCTATTTGGTAACATTAGGCATGTATAGAGGGGCTACCTTCAACCTTCATTACAATTATTCTATCCACAGATCTGTAATCACTTTATTATTTAGTCCAGAAGCACAAGAATTACGCAAAAACAATCATGATCTTGAATATCTCAAAACACATACCAAAGATATCAAAAAATTATACGATGAAGTATACAATAAATATGCAGAACTTTTTCACCACACTTGGAAAGATATCATGGATTTAACCGTTGATGCCAAAGATAGAAAAGCATCTTCTATTTTAATTACCGAAGTTCTTTTGGGGACTATAGGATGCCTTCCCGCTTATGACACTTACCTCAAAAAGGGATTAGAAATATCAGAAATTGCTCATAATATTTCAAGTACTACTATTGAAAAATGTACCACGGATTTATTAGCATTTTTTGAAAAAAATATCACCGATGAAGTTTATCAAGCTACCTACAAAGCAGATTATCCTATTATGAAATTATTAGACATTGCTTTTTGGAAACTTGGATCTGAGAAATAATCATTCTTATCTTCTTCATTGTTTCTATCTAAAATCCACAAAAAATTTATAAATAGCATACTATAGTATTCGAATCAAAGAGAACATATGAAGAAATACTCAAAACTTCTTAAATATATATATTATATTTTTTTACTTTTATTACCTGTTTTTACAATGATCTTAGCTATCATAATAAATCCAAGTTTTGATAGTAAAAACAATCTATTATTAATCACCTCTTTACTATTATTATGGGCTTTATTATCATTTTCTATTATAAAATATTTATATCTAAAATTTATTATCAAAATCACTCAATATATTATAACACATTATCTATCAAAAGTAACTTTTATCAGTCAGGATTGTTCTGGAAGTGGACTATATAAATGTCTGAATTTAAAATATTTATCACCTTTCATTGGTATACTATTTGAAGGCACTGTGTATAATAACTTTTTAAAAGATCTACGATTTCATCTCTCCCAACCTATAATTTTTATTCCTAGAGCAAAAACTTTAACATTAAAAAAAGAAAATGAACATATATTAGCCGATTATCCTGTTTTTCAACTAGGAAACCCCGATATGGAAATACATTGGATTCACTCAGATAACGAAGAAGATATTAAAAATAAATGGAATAGTCGTAAAGAAAGAATTAATTATGAGAGAATCATCACTATTAATGCTCCAGAAAAATATAAAAATAAATTTTTTAGAAATATCCAGATAAGTGATGAAGAAATCAAAATTATCAAAGACAATAAAGAATTTACTTTTTCTACTAGAAAGTTCTCTCCCGATAATGAAAAAAGATGGGAATATCACTTTGAGCAAATAAAAATCATCTCAAAATCTCTTAAGATCTTACTACTATTAATATAATCTATAAAATAAAAAAGCACCCCATATACTAGGGTGTTTTTTATTATAATATTATCAATAATTAAAAAAATCTATTTTTTAATTTTTATTTTAATATTATTATTAAATAAACACCGTGATTGCCTACCAAAAAGGTATTCCTACTCCTTATTCCACATAGCTAAAGCACTATGAACTTTTAGTAATTCATTTTGAATTTCTTCTAATTTGGCTTTTTCTTTGGAGATAACTTCGGCAGGAGCTTTTACCACGAATTGCTCGTTGTTTAGCTTTCCATTGATAGACTTTTCAGCTTTTTGGAGACGCTCTTGTTCTTTTGTTAGCCTTTCTATCTCTTTGGCTTTGTCTATGCTCCCTTCCAAATTGATAAATACTTGGAAGTCGTACTCTGAGGCAGTTGCCTCTCCATTTTGCACATCTCTACCAGCGTCCACTACTTCTAAGCTAGAAAGCTTCGCTAATTTTTGAGTAACAGTAATATTCCTCACGAAAAATTCTTTAAGATCACCAGAAACAGCAATTACTCCTGAAGGACTAGTACTTGGTGGAACATTACTTTCTGCTCGAATTTCGCGTATCATATACAAAGCTTGATCTAAGCGCTTCATTTGATCATCTGATTGCTCGAATATTTCTTTTTGATTTACTACAGGATAGTCTGCGAATAGCAATTCCTTAGCATCAAAAACTTCTCTGTATAATTTTTCTGTAACAAAAGGCATGATAGGATGTAATAATTTCAATAGCCGTCTGAACAAACTCAAAATCACATAGAGTTTTTGAGTACGAATATTAACATCTTCATGATTTAGAGCTATTTTGGAGTTTTCAACATATTTATCACAAAACTCTCCCCAAATAAAATCATAAACTTCTTTGGCAACATCATTAATTCTAAATTTATCAAAATGATCTCTAATTTTTTCTACCGTGCTATGGTATCTTGTCAAAATACTCTTATCAAAATCATCTAGTTTATAAGAAATAATATCATCATTCAAGCTTTTAAGATCAAAATTATTTTGTTCCGCATACATCATAACAAATCGAGCTGCATTCCATAATTTGTTTGCAAAACGCTTTCCCAAATCAATTTTGTCAGAAGAATAAAGAATATCATTCCCTAAAGGTGCTAAACGAATAATAGAAAATCTCAAAGCATCAGCACCATATTCTTCCATAATATCAATAGGATCTGGGGAATTACCTAATGTTTTGCTCATTTTTCTACCTAGATCATCACGAATAATCCCTGTAAAGTAAACATTTTTGAAAGGGATTTCTTTTCTAAAATATTTTGTTGCCATAATCATTCTAGCAACCCAGAAAAAGATAATATCTGGACCTGTGACAAGCGTATCCGTTGGGTGGTAGTAGTTTTTATCTTCTTCATTTTTATGTACTGCATAAGACCACAACCAAGAACTTGCCCAAGTATCTAGAACATCTTCAGCTTGAGTAACAGGAGAGTGACATTTTGGACAAGTATCTATAGTAGAAAGACTAGCTTCTTGATGTTCACAAGATTCACAAGTGTAAATAGGAATTCTATGTCCCCACCATAATTGACGAGAAATACACCAATCTTTGATATTATCCAACCAGTAATCATAAGTTTTGACCCAGTGATTAGGATAAAATTTGATTTCACCAGTAGTCACTGCTTTTTTGGCTTCTATCGCTAGTTCTTTCATAGCAATAAACCACTGATCAGATAACATGGATTCAATAGGTACTTGCCCTCTTTGTGAATATCCTACTTTATGAGTATGTTCTTTAATAGAAACTAATAAACCTAATTTTTTGATTTCTTCAACAACAAGTTTTCGTGCTTCAAATCTATCTAATCCTCGGAACATTTCGGGAACAAAACTATTCATTCCCCCATTCTCTGTCATTACTACAGGCATCTCTAACTGGTGTCTTAACGCTACTTCATAGTCATTAGGATCGTGAGCTGGGGTGACTTTCACCGCACCTGTACCAAATTCAGGATCTACATAATCATCAGCAATAATAGGAATTTCTCTATTCATAAAAGGTAAAATAACTACTTTTCCTATCAACTCTGTGTAGCGTTTATCAGTAGGATTTACCATAACAGCAGTATCCCCAAACATTGTTTCAGGTCTTGTCGTAGCAATCGTTATAAATTGATCACTATCTTTGATAGGATAAGCAAAATGCCATAAATACCCTTGCTCTTCTATATGCTCAACCTCATCATCAGAAATAGCAGACCTTGATTTGGGACACCAATTAACCATTCTATTGCCTTTATAAATCAAACCAGCATTAAATAAATCAATAAAAGATTGAAGTACTTCTTGAGAGTATTCCTCATCCATAGTAAATCGCTCTCTATCCCAATCACAAGATACACCTAATCGTTTGAGTTGCTCATTGATAATTCCACCATATTGTACTTTCCATTGCATGGCATACTCAAGAAATTTCTCTCGTCCTATATCTTGTTTGTTGATATTTTTAGTTTCTAACCATTGAATCACTTTGGATTCTGTTGCGATAGAAGCATGATCTAATCCTGGAATCCAACACGCTTCAAAGCCATCCATTCTTTTATAACGGATCAATACATCTTGAATTGTATTATTTAGAATATGCCCCATATGCAAGATTCCTGTTACATTAGGAGGGGGCATCACGATAGTGTAAGGAGTTTTGTTGGGGTTGGGTATAGAGTGAAATCGTTTGTGTTGTAAGTCATCTAGCCCTAAAGCTTTTTCGAAATCATTAGGGTTATAATCTGGTAATGTAGGCACTTTAATAAGCTCCTTGTAATAATTAATATATTATAAGATCTCCCCTGTATATTGTCAAGATGTACACAATGATTCATTGATTATAAAATAGTTTTTCATTTTATATGTTTAAATCTCGTTTTATCTGCATTGCTATATGGTATCCTAAATTTACAGGAACTGCATTCCCTATCATTTTGTAACCTGTTGCTACATCTATATATTTAAATATAAAGTCATCTGGAAACGATTGAATCCTTGCACATTCTCTTACAGATAATCGTCTGTATAAATCTTCATATCCCTGTTTAAAGATTTGTTTATCTTTTTCTATCTTAATCATTTTAGGAGCCTGAGGGTGTATAGGAGCATGTCTTCCCCCTGCTTGTATGGTAAAAGATGGCTCATCCCAACCACGCACTCTATTCCTAGACATAAAGATTGTTGAAAAAAAACCTGTCATATACTCATGATTGAAAATTTTTAAGTTTTTATTAGCTTTATTCTTATCAAGAGCTGGAACTGCTTTATCGTTTAGATCCCAAATAACATCTTTTAATATATTGTTTTTTTTGTTAACAACAGGATCTATTTTAAAAACTTTTGTTGTAATATCTTTTCTATAACCAACAAAAACAACTCTTTTTCTATCCTGAGCAACATCATAATCGTGTGCATTTAATAGTTGAAATGAGATGTTATATCCTATTTTTTCAAAAGAGTCTACTATAAAATCAACAAAATTTTTGTGTTTTGAATGTAACATTCCTGATACATTTTCAGCTACAAAAAACATAGGCTTTTTATCACGAACAATTCTTATATAATCTAAAAACAATTGTCCTCTTTGATCTTCCTGTCCTAATCGTTTTCCAGCCTCGCTAAAACTTTGACAAGGTGGTCCACCAATAATACCATGTATATTATCGGGAATTTCATTAGACAAAATATTTCTAATATCTCTTGTTTCTAAAGGTGTGTTCGGAAAATTAAAACGAAAAGTATCCCAAATAGTTTTATCAAATTCATTTGCCCAAGCAATTTGAAAACCTGCTTTTTTAAATCCTAAATCTAGACCACCACACCCAGAAAATAATGAAACAATATTCATCATTATTATAATTTCCCAATAAAAATATGTTTTGCCTTTAACAATTGAGCTGGATTGTTGGGATTTTTAATTTCAATATTTTTTATACTAATAATAGAAGAATTTTCTATCTCTTGCCTATTTTTTTCTGGGAAAGACATATATTTATTTTCTAAAATAATACTATTTAAAATATTGTTATTTAAGCCTTCAAGATAAGAAAAAACTTTATTTGGATGTTCTATTCCCCACATACCTCTAATACGAAAATATGTGATTTCTAAAGGATCTACTTTATTAATCCTCCCAAGTTCTTGTGTCTCAGAAAATTCAACACCCTGTATGTCGTTTATACCGTTAGCAATAAAATCTTTAATTTTTTGATATGTAGCATAATCGGCTGCATAACAATCTCCATACAAAAACCACAAAGAGTGAATCTCATTTGTTTTGTTAATATTTCCAATCGTATAAATTAGATCTTTTTCTATCCATTTATCTTCACATTCTCTACACGCTTTATTGATAAGAGGGTCATTATTATATAATTTATTTTTAGGGAAAGAACTATTCAAAGCTATAGAACTAGAAGTGCTTTCTAATTTTTTAACCTCAATAGCATCACTATCTTTTAAAATAAAATCAGGGGAATTGTTAGTGTTTCCTAAATAAGAAAAAAAATGTGTATATATTCTATCTTTATCTTCTTTTGATAGATGAATAGAATCACAAAACAAATCTTTAATATAGTATTCCAGAATATCACCTGTTACTTGTATTTTATTTTTACTTCTATAATGATCTACAATGGATATATCTTTATTTTTAGCAAAATTAAGTATAGCTTTTAAGATATTTGCCATATTGACTCCAATTTATATTTTATAAATTATATCATATTTAGGATAATATATCAATCGAAACTAATCTAACTACAAACTAGAAAAATTCTTTTAAAACTAAAAAAGATTGATAATCTTACAATTATATCGTATACTTAATGATGGTTAATTCATTTGAGGTAGTAGCTCTTTAAGAGTCACTCGATAGGACAAACGCTAGTATTATGCTAGCGTTTCTTTTTACCTTATATAAAGTTTTAATCGAAGAACTGGTATCTTGTCCTGTAACAAAAGTAAATAATTCAAGATTATTACTTGTTAGCCATATAAAACCATGGGCAGAATCCAATAAAAATATCTTGACAATATAATAATAATATGCTATTATTATATTGTCATACTATATCTGCGTATAAGATATAGTAAGGTAAAGCAATTGAAGAATTTCATGTTCTTTAATAACGATGATTCCTATTTTTTATAGGGATCTTTTTTTTAAATACAATTAAACAATTATTAAAGGAGAACATATGAACACACCATTTATTAATGATCCATGGGCTAAAATAACTACTAGAAATGGATTTCAAGGAGATGAAATAATTTCATCTTTACAAAAATCAATACGCAGAAGTTTAACAGAAGAGGCTTGTCAATTCGCATATGAAATGTACATAACTTCTCCTCAAATGGAAGAGAAATTATGGAGAAGATTGATTGCTATTTCCGTAGAAGATATTGGAATGGGCGATATTAATGCTAGTCAAATTATTAATAATCTTAGCCAAATGAGAAAAAATTTCGCTTATAGTGATGGGGATAGATCAATATTTTTTATTCATGCTATCAGATATCTTTGTGAATGTGAAAAAGACAGATCTACTGATCTTTTAAAAAATATTATCATCAAAAGCTTTGCAATGGGCAAAATTCCTACGATTCCAGATTATGCACTTGATAAACACACAGTTCGAGGAGCAACAATGGGAAGAGACTCTTTTCACTTTCTAAATGAAGCTAGTATGGTCGTACCGCAAAAGAAAGTTTCTAATAACTACAAAGAGCGATATAATAAAATTTTAGAAGAGTATAACCCAAATAAGGTTGTTCCTTCCGCCTTTAAGTTTAATACATGGCAAGAATAGATAGGAGTATGTTATGAAAAGTTTTATGGATAGATTACTAATTTTTGGAGAAATAATAGGTAATCAACGACATTTGCGTTCTATTTCTACCGGTATGATGATGACTTTACCATTTATGGTTGTTGGCGCATTTTTCTTAATTATTGCAAATCCCCCAATCCAATTAGATTTAATAGATATCAATACTTCTAATATTTTATTACAAATATTGATAAATTGGAAAAAATTTACTATAACCCATTATGATGTGTTGGTTACACCTTTTCATTTAACAATGGGAATGATAGGATTACTCAATGCTTTTACTATAGCATATACCCTTGCACAAGAGTATAAACTTAATACTACAATTTCAGGGCTTATTTCTACTATTACATTTTTAATGGTCGTTGCACCTATAGAAAATGGAAATATTTCTATAGAATATTTAGGTACTAATGGATTATTTACAGCGATTATTGTTTCACTTTTATCTGTTGAAATCACTAAATTTATAAAAAATAAAAAAATAGAATTTACTCTTGACAAGTCTATTCCACCTGCAATAGCTGTATTTATTAATTCTCTATTACCATTATTATTGAATATATTAATAATATATGGAATAAGTTTAGTTGTATTTTCTATCACGGGCGTCATTTTCCCCGTATTTATTATGGAGTCTTTATCTCCTGTGTTATTTATAGGAAATAATTTATTTGGCTATATAGCAATTTTAGTATTTGGAAATATTTTATGGATTTTTGGTATTAATGGAACTTCCATTATTTTTCCTATTCTATTTTCCTTAGGAATTAATAATACAGGAATTAATACAGAATTATTTAATAGTGGACAAGAACCAACTATGGTAATGAATCTACAAATGTTTAGATATTATGCATTAGGAGGAGCTGGTAATACTTTGGGACTCACCTTACTTATGTTAAACAGTAAAGTTGCTCAAATGAGAACAGTCGGCAAAATTGCAATTATCCCTGGAATCTGTGGTATTAATGAACCTATTATTTTTGGATTGCCTATTGTTCTGAATCCAATACTAGGGATTCCCTTTATTTTAATGCCTATTATAACTTCATTAATAGGATTCTATGCACAAGAATTAGGATTTGTTTCTTTAGGATATATGGTTGATCCATCTTTTACACCATTTTTTATTCAGATGTTTTTATCTGCTTTAGATTGGAGAAATGTTCTATTATCCTTCTTCATAGTTTTTGTTAGTGTTCTTGTTTATTTACCATTCTTCAAACTCTATGAAAAACAAATCTCTCCTAAATAAATAGCTATTTAACAAAATAGTAAATCAATTAGTTATAAAAAATAAAAAAGATTGATAATCTTACTATTATATCGTATAATTAATTATGGTTAATTCATTTGAGGTAGTGGCTCTTTAAGAGTCACTCGATAGGACAAACGCTAGTATTATGCTAGCGTTTCTTTTTATCTTTTATATTGATTCTATTTTTACTTTCTTTTATAATAGACAAAACCACTTCCAAGGATCTTATATGAATCTGTCTCGAGTTTATCTTCACTACCCTTTTTGTACCAAATTATGTCACTATTGTAATTTTGCAGCTGGTGTATCGACTACAGATAATTTTACTAATCAATATTACACAGCACTTCTCAAAGAGATTGCACATTACAAAACAAAATTTGATTTCTCCCAAATCACCTCTCGTTCTCTTTATTTTGGAGGAGGGACACCCTCGTTGATACCTTTGGATCAGCTTGAGAATATTTTTTCTCATTTCACATTAACACCTGAAACAGAAGTTACTTTAGAAATCAATCCTGAAACGGTTACTTACGAAAAAGCAAAAATTTGGCATCAATTAGGGATTAACAGAGTATCTCTTGGTTGGCAAACAATGAATGCGGATACTTTGAAGTTTTTAGGGCGTACTAGTACTCCGCAAGATAACATCAAAGCTTTCGAAATACTTAGAAATGTTGGTTTTGATAATATTTCTGTTGATAGAATCTTATCTATTCATAATGATACCGACAAAGAGTTTTTTGATGCTATTGAACTCTACAAACCTGATCATATATCAACTTATCAATTATCAATAGAAGATAAAACCGTACTATCTCTATGGACAAAACAAAAGAAATATCTCCCCCTACTCGACGAAGAGGCTATCCAAATTGAATCAATTACAGACGATCTTTTGGAAAGTTTGGGGTTTAGCAGATATGAAACATCTAATTATGCTCAATTAGGTAAAGAAGGTCAACATAATATGGGATATTGGAATTATGATTATTGGCTAGGATTAGGATCGGGTGCAGCGGGGTTTTTACCTGATAATGGTCATGGATTTCATTATAGAAATCATTTCAAATTTAGAGATTATTGTAATGATCCTATAGCCTATGAAGAATCCGAACATATTAATCTTTATACAGCAATTAAAGATGCACTCATGTTAGGAATTAGAAAGAAATCAGGAATAGATAAGACAAAATTAAGCCAAAGATTAGGAGTAGCTTGGGAAAATATATTCACTGATACGCCTAGTCCTGAATATTTTATCAACACAGAATCATTTCTTATTTTAAAAAAAGAAATGATTCCTCTCAGCAATCCTGCAATTTTATCATTATGGAATATTATTCATCCTGATATTTTAAATAAATAATACTATCAAAGGAGTTTATTATGATTAAAAAATTATTAGATATAAAAATACTACTTAGCATTAGTATTATTTTTGCAAGTAGTATTTCTGCCTTAATTTTAGGTAATGCAATTATCAAATTTAAAACACTAGATAGAAGTGTTACTGTTAAAGGTTTATCAGAAAGAGAATATCCAGCAGATATTGTTATTTGGCCTATTGGATTTAGTGAAACAGCTAACAATTTAACAATTCTATATAATACCTTAGATAATAATAAAAATATTATCACTAATTTTCTTATTAAAAAAGGATTGTCTATTGATGAAATTTCTATTTCATCACCACAAATTACAGATAGACAAACTCTTACTTACAATGATAGTACTAGTGCATTTCGTTATATTGCAAAACAATATATTACTATTCGATCAACTAATATTAGTTTTATCCAACAATTAATGTCAGACTTACCAGAATTAGGCAAAAAAGAAATAGTATTTTTAGATAAAAATTATGATAATCCTATCCAATACACTTTTTCTAAACTTAATTCTATAAAACCAGAAATGATTGAAGAATCTACAAAAGAAGCAAGAACTGTTGCTATGAAATTTGCAACGGACTCACAAAGTAAATTAGGAAAAATTAAAAATGCTTCTCAAGGACAATTTACTATAAGAGATAGAGATTTTAACAATCCTCATATCAAGCTAATTCGTGTAGTATCTACAATAGAATATTATTTATCTGACTAAAATTGTTGAATATAATAATAAATTAATTTATAATATATATAAAAAATAAGGATGAATAATGATTTCTTTTAAAAATAGTAATTTAGAAATTATTCGGGATTTTTCAGAACAACAATTTCTTTCACATAAACAATTAATAGAAGATATAGAATCTGAAAATAATTTTGGTGATACTGGTATCCAAACATTATTGGATAATTATCTCACTTTATTAAATAAGATTCAAACAGAACATAAAAAAAATATTGAAGAATTTTCACTTTCAAAAAACGAAGTTTTTCTCTACGATATGGTAACAGAAGTAGCTCGTCTTTGTTACAAGCATTCTTATGAAACATCCTTAGATAATAATGATTGGGAAGATGAGTATAATTAATTATTAACTTAAAAAAAACCTTACAAAATGTAAGGTTTTTTTATATTTTATATATTTGTATTTTCTTCTTCTATTTGATCACTCAATTTTTCTATAAGTACAGGTATTCTTTGTTGTGATAATAATATTACATCATAGCCATTTAATAATAATATTTCTGGTTTATATTCAAAGTGCATAGTATCATAAAAATTCCATTTTCCACCCCATATAAAACCATACTTTTCAAAAATTTGAACAACAGAATTAGGAGGATTCCAACGAACGCTAATAGGCTCTCTAACCCAATCAATTTTCAGATTCTGTCTCCAAAGCCAATATATTGCTTTAATAGAATTTTCTTCTAAGACATCAATAGCCACACCATAAGAATGTAAACTTCTTGATTTTGATCCAGCAATTGTTCTCCAAAAAAAGGAATATACTATCGTGCCTTCTTTAAGAAATTTTTTCACTTCTTTTTTATATAAATCATCATTTGTCAAAGCATAAATTTCTATTTCTACTTGTTTCAAAGCTTCATAAGCAAATTGATGAATTAGTATTTGTTTTCCTAAAAAGTATCCTTTCATAATTTGCGTATTTGTATCTGATAAACGACTCATACCGTATAGAGCTTGATTGAAACCATAGTAAGTAGGTTTTCTTATCCGCCTATAATGTTTTGAGCTCTGTTTTTTGATAAGGGCAATTTCAGCTTTCGTTCTAGTCTTAGGATTAGGTATTTCTTTAGGATAAAAATAAACAGTATTTGAACTAAAATATTTCCAATTCTTTCTTTCTTCCTCAGGAAGAAAACGTCCATTCACATTATAAAAATTAGTTCCTCTAACATTAATCGCAAGATCTGGATAATAGGGATTCTCTAAATCAGACACTTTTTGTACGATATTAGGATAAACAGAAAGTAAGGATCTAAACACATTAGAAACGGAAAAATTCCCATCTTCTATAAATGATTCTTCTTTTTTTTCTTCCGTATCAAACACATTTGTATTGATATTAGTATTTGTGTCAGTGTTTATATTAACAGCTACAATATTTGTATTAGTGACATCTATTATTTGTATAGAATTATTTTCTATTAATTCAAGACTACTTTTTGAATCAATAATATTTTTTTCTTGAGCCTGTACAAATGAAATTTGATTGGTTAGTAATATTAAGTATATTATATATTTAATCACTATGTTAACTCCTTTATAAAAAACATTTTATCACACAATGCGTTGAAATATTTCTAACATTTTTGTTAATACTTTGTCTAATGATAACTCACTAGTATCAATAATATAAGCACCTTCTGGAATACAGAGAGGGCTGTATGTTCTAGTAAAATCTTCGAAATCTCTTTGTATAATTTCTTGCTCAAGTTCTTTAAGATCTTTATGAATATTTTTTTCTAATAATTGATTGTGCCGTCTATGAGCTCTAATAGCAGTGTCAGCATTCAAATAAAACTTTAAGGGAGAATTTGGAAAAACATTAGATCCCATATCTCTTCCCTCTACTACCATATTTTTATCTTTAGCAATTTTTCTTTGTAAATTACACATTTGCGATCTCACAAAAATATGCGGACTAACATCTATAGATGTTAAGATATCAATTTCAGATGTTCTAATTTCTTTAGTGACATTTTTATCATTCAACCATACTTCATTATTTCGAAAAACTAATTTCATATTGAGAATATCTTGTTGAAATTGAACATCATTCAAAGATAAACCTGTTTCTTTTTTCAAATATGCGACACAACGATACATTGCCCCTGTATCTAACACATCATAATTTATTAATTTTGCAAATTCTTGAGATATCGTGCTTTTCCCAGCTCCTGCAGGGCCATCTATGGTTATAATCATTTTGACCTTCTTATTTGACGATGATTTAATAAAATAACTATATTTAGTCTGTTAGTGTATAAAACACAAGGGGTATATCATGAAAAAAATATTGCTTTTACTACTATTACAACCATTTTCTTTAGTATTAGGAATCGATGATATCAGTGTAAAATTATTAGAAGGAGAATGGTGTAGAACTTATAGTGTTTATAGACCTTGGACAGATGATAATCAAGGTACTTTTTCATATTATGAAGAAGTATTGATGTTTGATACTAATAATATTGTGTTTATTTATGATAGTAGTTCTGAAGAATCTCAAGGTAAAAGTGTCTATACTATTCTTAAAAGAAATAATAAAGATTTTATAGTTTTTCACAAACCTGATCAAAATCCCAAAAATAATACCATTCAAATAGAACAAGGATTTTTTGTCACAATAACATACGATAATAATGAAGTTGAGATTCTGACTTTAACAACAATCAAAGAAGAAAAAAAGAAAAAACCATCTAGTATTAGTTATAAAAAAATAGAACAAAAGACAAAAAATATTCAATTTATTACACCTCAAAATAAATCGTAAATAGATTGTAAGATATGTTTAATTTTCATCTTCTGTTTCTAATATTTTAATAAATTCTTGAGCTTCATCTTCGGTAAGTTGATCAAGAATTCCTTCTAAATCTTGCTCAGAAAGCTCTTCCTCATCAAGATCTTCAGCAGGTCTTGATGGCAAAGAACGAGCATGAACGATAGCATTCATCAAACCATCTAGATCATAAAAGTTTCTTTTTTCTTCTGTTAAAATATGTACTACTAAATCACTACAATCTAATACTAACCAGCCTTCAGAATAGTCTTCTGTACGGTTTTGCACGGTATATCCAGCTTGTTTCGCCATCAAAGATAAACTCCTACGAGCAGCATCTAATTGAAGATTGTGTGTTGCTGTGCCAATTAATATAGCATCAGTTAAAGAACTTAAGCCTTTCATATCATATATTTGAATATCTTCCATTGTCAATCTTAGACACTCTTCTTTCATTTGATTTATTAATTGTTGTAATTCTGGGATAATTGCCATTTACTCTTCCTTAAATCTATTTTTAATATTATCTATTGTTTGAATTCTAACTGTCGTGTCCATTTCTGGTAGTACTATTGAAAGCACTTGAGCAAATTCTTTATTAGATAATGATGTTAAAAAAGTTCTTTTTTTGAAATCATTCCATAATTCTAAATCTTGTTTGGCTTGTTTTCTTACTGAAACACTTTTTGAAGTTTCCAATTTTTTGATACTATTAAAAATATCTACCGTACCTGTAAGATCTCCTTGTAAAAAAAGATCCATACTACGATATTTTGCTAAAAATACTAAAATATCATATACCACTACATAATAATTAGCAGG
Source organism: Spirochaetota bacterium (assembly GCA_030154445.1). Classification (NCBI taxonomy): domain Bacteria; kingdom Pseudomonadati; phylum Spirochaetota; species Spirochaetota bacterium. The sequence continues at coordinate 129,727 of JAGUQW010000004.1, forward strand.
AAATGATATTGATCTATAGTATGTTAGTATCTCTTCATCTGTAAAGCTATTAAATCCAAAATCTTTGCGAGCATTATTAAAAACTGATTTTTTGGCTACAAAAATAGTATCAGGTAGATTTTTTTGAATAAATTGAATTTGTTCTTCTTCAGATAAGGATCTCATAAACTCTTCATAAGAAAATTTTGCAAGATCTTTTAATAATACATTGTAAAAGAAATGAACTGTTTGTGCTCCATCAAAACTCATAATAGCTTCGTTGATACGAACTTCACGAATTTTTTGTTTGAAATACAGATCATCGGCTTCTTTTTGATCCAAAATCAACCCTAATTCATTAATTTTATTTTGAGCAAACATTTGTTCTTCCGTATTATTTAATAATTGATGCCAGTACTTTATTCTTGTTTGTAGTCTATAAACTTCTCCCTCTATAGCACAAGAGGAAGTCGCTATTAATAAAGTAATAATTAATAAATTATATTTTTTCATTGTTTATCCCCATTATTTTATTCAAAAATATTATCATAAATTTGGGATTCTTCTGTAGTATTAACAATAAATTCTTCTGCTCCATATTCTTTATTAAATTCTGAATAAGAAAGAGTTAATTCTGTAACATTACCCACTCTAGATGTCGCCTTTACACGCCTTATAAGACCTTCTTTATCTACTATCATGTCAATACTACGAAAACTAGTCGTATTGATTTTGGGTTCAAAAATGATTTGATAAGCAGGAATAGATCCATATTTAATCTCTAAACCAGATCTTGGTGCTGTTGCAATATATTGTCTTTTTAATTTTTGAATATTCCAACCTGTTAGAGGATTAGTGCTTTCACCCATTTTTTGACGAGCAATAAGATCACCTTCTTGAATCCAAATAAATTTACCATCTGATACAATTTTTTTATCTATAGGATCTGATTCTGTACCAAATTGCATTAACAATTTGTTAGGCACTACATAAATTATATAGCCGGAATAAGAATTTTTATCTTTTTTATAAACAAATTTTCCTTTGAAACTTTTAATTTTTGATGATGCTTTTTCTATAATATCAACAACAGAAGTGGCATTAAATACTACTATAGATTGAGGAAACAAACTCATTGGTAATGCAATCATAATCAGTAATAAATATTTCATTAATCCTCCAAAATATTAAAATATGATGTGTAGAACATATTATAACTAATAAATCAATTTCATGCAAGAATAAATGTCACTAATTAAATGCTGCTATAATATTTATTGTTATTTACAAACAATTATGTTATAATATGATTCATATTTTACATTTAGGAGTTTCATAAGTGAGTGAAGAAAAAAATACCCCACCAGTTGAAAAAAAAACTAGCGCATCAGCTAAGTTAGAGGCTGCTAAATCAGAAATTTCAGATGACAAAAAAAAAGCACTAGAAGCAACTATAAATCAACTTGAAAAACAATATGGCAAAGGCTCTATTATGCGTCTTGGATCTAGAGAGATCGAAGCTATTCCTGTTATTCCTACGGGGGCACTCACTTTAGATTTGGCTCTTGGTGTTGGTGGTATACCTTACGGTCGTATTACTGAAATTTATGGACCAGAAGCATCTGGTAAAACAACTCTTACTCTTAGTTTGATTGCAGAAGCACAAAAACAAGGTTCTACTTGTGCGTTCATTGATGCAGAACATGCTTTGGATTCTGAATATGCTAAAAATATCGGTGTTGATATTGATAACTTACTCATTTCACAACCTGATAATGGAGAGCAAGCTTTAGAAATAACAGAAGCTCTTGTTCGTAGTGGTGCTGTAGAACTTATCGTTATTGACTCTGTCGCTGCACTCGTTCCTAAAAATGAAATTGAAGGTAATATGGGAGATTCTGTTATGGGAATGCAGGCTCGTTTAATGAGTCAAGCCCTACGAAAACTCACTCATATTGTTAGTAAAGCTAAATGCTCTATTATTTTTATTAACCAAATTCGTATGAAAATTGGCGTAATTTACGGAAGTCCTGAAACAACAACAGGTGGGATGGCATTAAAATTTTATTCTTCTATCCGTATTGAAATTCGCAGAAAAGAACAATTAAAGCGTGGAGATGAAGTTGTTGGTAATCTAGTGATTGCCAAAGTTATCAAAAATAAAATGGCGCCACCTCATAAAAATGCAACTTTTGAAATTCGTTTTGGAAAAGGTATTTCTAAAGTTGCCTGTATTGTTGATGCTGCTACAGAATTAGGTATTATTGAACGAAAAGGATCTTGGTATTTCCAAGGGGAAGATCGTATCGGACAAGGGCGAGACAATGTTATTCAATTACTTGAAGACGACTCAGTAAAATTAAAAGAAATCGATATTCTTGTTAGAGAACAATTAGCAAATCGTTAATAAATTATTATAAAAGGATTAGTAATGGTTCAAATAAAACAGATCGAAGACGGTGTCACAGCTCCTAAAGGATTTCGAGCTACAGGGGTTTCTTGTGGTTTAAAAACAGGTGGATCTAAAGATATGTCTTTACTTTTAAGCGATAAACTTTGTAATGTTGCTATGGCTTTCACTAAAAATCGTATTCAAGGTGCTCATATTTTTATTGATAAAAAGCGTATCAACAAGGCATGTCATGCTATTTTAATTAATAGTGGAAATGCTAATTGCTTAACAGGTCAAGAAGGTATTGATAATGCTCAACAAATGATAAACTTAACAGAAGAACTACTAAACATTGAAAAAGGATCTTGTTTGTTGGCATCTACAGGTACTATTGGTGTACCTTTAAATATGACTCGTGTTAAATATGGTATTGAGCGTTTAATTAATGTTATTCCAAATGAAACAAATGTTAGACATTTTGGTTCTGGTATTTCAACTAGTGACACACGACAAAAAAATCTAGCTTATCAATTTAAAATAGATCAAGATGATATTGTTATTGGAGTATCAGCAAAAGGTGAAAGTATGATAAAACCTTGGTTAGAGACTATGCATGGAACATTACTTGCTTTTATTACTACAGATGCAAATATTTCCCAAGCCTTACTTCAAAAAGCTTTATCACTTTCTATTGCAAAATCATTTAATCGAATTTCTATTGATAATGATATAAGTCCTAATGATTCAGTATTTTTATTAGCAAATGGACAAGCACAAAATACATTAATATCAGAGGAATCTGATCCTAGATTTACTATTTTTGTAGATGTATTAAATAAAATATTAATAGATATTGCCAAACTATTGCTCAAACAAGGATTAGGGACAACTAAATTAATTCATTTACAAGTCAAAAATGCCGCTACTATGGAACAAGCTGAATCATTAATTAGATCTATTGCAGAATCTTATCAAGTAAAAACTGGATTTTTTGGACAAAAATCAGCATGGCAAAAAATTATTAATGTTATAGCTTCTAGTAATATAGATTTTGAAATAGAAAAAATGACTCTTCTATTAAATAATTTTATACTTTTTGAAAAGGGACAGCCTTACAGTTCTCATATTGCAATTGTTTCACAGATCATGAGTGCTATTGAATGTGCTATCACTATTGATTTGGGGATAGGATCACATAATACAGAATTATGGACTTGTGATTTGACACATGATTATATCAAATTTAATGCACTAACATCAGAAAGTTAATACTAATATAAAATTACCATATATTAATTTGTATTAAAAAGATGACGACTCTGTTATGATATTTTTATATCGTTGATAGAGTTGTTTTTTTGTTTTAAAATTTGGATCACCAGCCATTTCTAAAGATCCTACATATGGAATCCTTAAATAAGCTCCTAAAACTTGCTTACTTTCTGAAGAAAATAGAGTCAAATAAGGAACATTATCTCTAAGAGACAGCGTATAGCGTAATTTATAAGATGTATTTTGTAAATATTCATTTTCTTTGGTCATAATAGTCAAAGTAATATTTTGTCCATCTTGAAAAGTCAAGCGTTGCTCAGCACCTACCATTTTATTATCTGTAAAAAAATCTTCAGTAATATGAAAATAAGTCCACAAACCTTTTAATGCAGCATGATTAACTTGTTGTTCAGAGTAAGAAATATTTGTAATTATAAACATTAAAAATATCAATAGCATCTTATTCATAAAAGTCCTCTTTGTAGTTATTAAATTAATTGTTAGTTAGTCAAGAGTAACACTATCTGTCAACCCTTCTGGTATATTATAATTTGGAAAGCGTCTCCAATACATACTTTTTGCTGGTTCAAAATTAGGACTAGTAGACATTTGCATATAAGATTGATCAGATATAATCCGAATAAAAAAACCTTGTTTATCTCGTACTTTTTGAGACATAGGATCTTGATCTTTATAATGAAAAACAAAAAACATCGTGTTAAAAAAATCAAAATAAGTAACTTGTAATTTTCTCTGTGATCTAGAATGAACCGTACTTGTTGTCTTAACATCTTGTAACCACAAGCCAATACCTTTGTTATCAAAAGATAATATTTCTTCACTAATTGCAGGAATATTAAACAAACTCGTAGTTTGCGTATACACACGCCACCAAACACCTTGAATATGTGGAGGAACAAATAATGCTGTATCTCCAGTATAAGGATTCTTATCATCTACAAATTGTTTTTCAATATCTTCTAAAGTATTAGATGGGGTAAGAATTGAAGATATAATTTCTAAAGAAGGTAATGTTGTAAGAGCTGGCGGCGTAGGGACACTTATAGAATTTGTCAATGTTGAAAACACAGTTTCATTTGTTAATCCAAAGGAATAGCTATAAATGAGTAAAGATACAGCTAATATCATTGTTTTCATAAAAACCTCTATAAAATTTCTGTAAGTAATAAGTTATAATAACTTTATTGTAATAATAACTTATTAAATTTGTCAATTATATGATACCATTATAATTTTTCGATACGATCCATTTTAAAATAATCTTGTAATTTTTTTGGAATAATAATAGAACCATCTGCTTGTTGATGATTTTCTAGTATTGCAACTAAAGTTCTTCCAACAGCTAATGCTGAGCCATTTAGTGTGTGTACAAATTCTGTTTTTTTAGCATTTTCTGGTTTATAACGAATATTAGCACGGCGTGCTTGGAAATCCAAACAATTGGATATAGAGGCAATTTCTCTATAAGCCCTAAAAGATGGTAACCAAACTTCTATATCATAAGTTTTTGCTGCCGAAAAACCCATATCTCCTTGAGATAATACCACAACACGATATGGTAGTTCTAATTTTTGAAGAATTGCTTCTGAAGTTTCAAGCATTCTTTGATGTTCTTTTTCAGATTCTTCAGCTTTACAAATAGTTACTAATTCGACTTTATTAAATTGATGCACACGAATTAAACCTTTGGTATCTTTACCATAATTCCCCGCTTCTTTACGAAAAGATGGAGAATATGCGGTAAAACGACTTGGTAATGTAGAAATATCCATTATTTCTTCTCTATAAATATTCGTCAAAGCCACTTCAGCTGTTGGATTTAAATATAAATTAGAATCTTCTAATTTGAATAAATCTTCACCAAATTTTGGTAATTGACCTGTACCATATAAAGAATGATCCGCAACAACAAAAGGTACCCAGATCTGTTCTGCACCAAAAGAAATATTATGATCTAACATAAAATTAATTAATGCTGTTTCTAAACGAGCCCCTAAATTACGAAGTACAGGAAAACCTCTCCCTGTAATTTTAGTAGCTCGCTCTGGTTCCCACATATTAAGATTAGTCAATAAATCAACATGTGACAATGGCTCAAAAGAAAATTCTTTAGGAGTGCCATGTTTTTTGATTTCTATATTATCACTTTCCTCTTTGCCAACAGGTACATCTTCCATAGGAATATTAGGTATTTTTTCTAATATTTTTTTTAAGTGATCTTCATTTATTGTTTGGCATTCTTCTAAGGCAGACATATCTTTTTTAATCAATTCAGCTTCTTTTAATAATTGCTCTGCACCTTCATGATCACCCGCTCCTTTTTTTGTACCAATTTCCTTAGAAAGATCATTTCTTCTGTTTCTAAGTTCATCAGCTTTCAATTGAGCTTTTTTGCGTTCTTCATCAATAATAAGAGCTTCATCAATTTGATTTATTTCTGTACGAAATTTTAATAAGTTTTTAACTTGATCTGTATTTTTGGCTAATTTATTAATATCTAGCATTTTTATGCTCCTAAGATCTATATCGTTCTATTATCAATTCAACATAAGCTGAGGATACTTTTAAATTTTTAGCGATATCCCCTATGCTCCAATCTTTTTCGTATAAACGAAGAACATTTTTCACATTTACATCATCTAATCCACTCTCTTCTGTCGAAGAAAAAGGTGATAAACCTTGCTTTACTCCCATACGATCAACATTAGTCATAGAAATTGCTATCCATTCACGCATTTTTTCTAAACGCTTCATTTCTTCTTCAATATGAATCATCATGTGATCCAAATCTTGTAATTTTGAAACAGCTGTTTTAACTTTAGTTTGATCACCAGCTAATAGATTCATCTCTTTTTGAAGACTACCTAATTTAATTTGTATTTCCTGTGTAAATTCATTGATTTCATGCATACGAGAATGCATATCTTCAGAAGATGTCATAATATTCGAAACACTGTCTTCAGAAGATTCAATAGCACTTATCATATTATCAACAAATTGTTTTTTATTTTCTAATTGATTTAATGAATCTTGTAATTCATTAAACACCTCAAGATTTTTTAATAATAATTCTTCTAAAGATTGTGCATGTTTCCTTTCTTCAGTAAGAGAGGCAAATAATTGAGTCACTCCATTAGCTTCTTGAATAGCAGATAATAAAAATTCTTGTATTCTATCAGCTTCAGAAGAACTTTCTGCTAATTTATGAGCTTTGTTTTCTAAATCTTTCTTAAAGCTTTGTATTTGATCAATAGTATTATGACCTAAATCATATGATTCTTTTAAAGTTGTTGTCATCTGCCCTAATTCTTTTTTCATATTATTAATTTCATTGTACTGTTGATCAAGTTTACGCAATAATTCTTCTACATTCGATAAACGATCTGATTTTTTCACAAAATTTTGAAATAATTTCTCAACATCTTTGATCTTAACATTCAAACGATCTAAATCTTTTTGTGCTATTTGTGTGATCTCTTTTTCTTGATTCCATAAATCCTGTTTTAAATCTTTAATCTCTTGTTTTGCTTGATCTGTTTGTATAAGAAAATCTTCTTTACCACTTCTTAACAAATCACTAACATATTTTTTCAGATCATCAATTCTGTATTCCGCTTCTTGTGCAATTCTTTCAGCTTCTCTTTTTAGTCCAGCCAAAGAAGTATCTTCAATATTTGAAATAAAACGATGTATACTATCTATATCATTTTTCATGCGTTGAAATTCATCTCGACTTTCTGTTACGACTTCATCAAATCGTTCTTTCCATAATTCTTGTTCAATTCCGAAGTTTTTAACACCATCATCTAAAAAGTCTTTTACCGAAACAGTTAATTCATTTTGTAATTCATTCATATATGCGGTAACTTGTTGCAAGATAATTTCTGTACTATTTTCTCTATCTTTCTCTAGTTCTCTACTCATAAGTATAATTTTTTCTTTTTCATTATTAAACATTTCATTGATTTCAAGAAATTTAGAATCTAAATTTTTTACATATAAAAACTTAGATTGCACTACTTCTTCTAATTCTTCTGCTTTTGTAGACAATTTTTCAATATTTTCTTTATATCTTTTTTTGAATTCTTCTTCCAAAGATTTGGTAATCTCATTAATACTATGTTCCATACGCTCATGATTAGATTCTTTAAAATTATCTTCAATTCTCAACATATTTGTATTAGCTTTTTCTTGGAATTTTTCTTCTATTACTTTGATATTATCTTCAATTTTCAAGGTAACTATTTGAAGGGTATCTTCTGCATATTTTTTTGTATCTATAATAGTATTGTTTAATTCACTCAAATTTTCATTATAATTTTTTTCAGCCAATCCTAAATTTTCACTTACACGACTACCTAAAACTCGGATTTTTTCTTCTATAGCTTGTTCTTGTTCAACAAAAGCAGAATACAATCTTTCTAATTCTTCTCGTACCGATATAGTTTGTGAAGTTAAAGCTTCTTCTAACTGTGTTTTGACTTCCATACCACGATGTTCAATATCTGTATAAATATCAGTAATTTTCATATCTAACTCACGTGCTTTTTCTTGAGCATTAAATTCTAAATTAGTTTGAATTTCTATAGATATTGTAGATAAATTGGTGTTAAAATGTTCTATTTCATTACGAAGATTACTTTCTGCATTTTCAAAAAAATCTTTTTGAAAACTAAGAGTATTCTGGATACCATCTGATTGTTGTTGTGTATCTTCTTTAACTCTTTCCCACATATCATAAATATCTGTTATATTAGATTCCGTAATATTTTTTACCATTTCCAAATCTTTCTCACTATCTTGTTTTAATTGTTCTATACTATTTTGTGCATAATCTTTAAATTCACGAATTCTATCAGCCATCGAGCCCGACGCTGCACCTAATTTTTGAATTTGATCTTTCATTTCAATATCTTTGTCTGATAATTGTTGGCGTGCTTTGATTAAATAATCAGATAAATCATTTTGCATAGTATGAAAAAATCCATCTAACTCCTGTCGGCTTTGTGTTTTTATATCATCTGTCATATTTTGATAATCTTTAGTAAAACCAATCATCTTATCTTTGAGTATTTTCAATTCTGCTGTACCGTCTTCAGCTTGTTGCTTTATATTGAGAATCGCTTCCACTCTATCTTCAATATCTTTGAATTCAGCACGAATTGTTTTGTACTCAAATAGATCTTCTCCAACCAAAACTAACTCTTGTTTTAGTGCATTGTATAACTCTTGACCTTGTATAATCTCTTGATCAAAACTATCTAATTTTTCTTGCAAAACAGAAGTTAAACGATGCATTCTTTCAATAATAATTTCAGACACAATCATTTTATCAGCAAATTCTTTTTCTTTTTTTCTTAACATTGTTTCTATGTGTTTTTCAGATTGTTTCAAATAATCTTTTAAATTTTGCATATTAACATTTCTAATATCTGTATATCTATAATAAACAAGTAAGCCAACGCAAGTAAAAACACCAATAATACTAAAAATTTCCACCATTATCTACAAAACCTACTTATATATATACTTTATTTAATATTATATTATAAAAGATAAGTGAAAATATATCAAATACCATTCTTATTCTTATTGATTTTATATTATAAATTAAGTATAATTAAAATAGATAACTAAAATTAAATATTTATATAAAAAGGAAAGTCTCTTGTTTAAAACAGAAAAACAAAAAATATATGCCTTAAAACTTGCTCCTTGGTGGAAACGATTACTAGCCTATCTAATTGATAGCTTACTTCTTCTCGTAGTTTTAGTGATTTTTATTTCAGGAATTTATGGTGAAGAGTTGTCCCTACTCTTGGATAGTATTACTAATTATGGTGGATTAAAATTAGGTACAGAAGAACAAATTTTTTCTCCAGATGTACTTAATCGTTTATCCACACTAAGCCCACGAGAACAAAATATTGCTTATTGGATGTATATCATTCAAAATAAATATTCCAATTCTATCTTTTTATTAAATCAAATTATATCTATTATTTATTTTGGTATTTTTTGGTGGAGTACTGGTCAAACAATAGGAGCTAAAATCCTAAAAATAAAAGTAACTACGCTCCTAAATGAAGCTCCTTCTATTTTTTCTATTTTTTCTCGTGTTGTTGCTTTAAAATTAATTGAATTTGCTTGGGGAATACCTGCATTAGTTGTCACCAATCATACTCTCAAACAACGATTCCATGATACCCTGTCTCAAACAGTCGTCGTAGAAGAATATTCTAAAGATATAGAAGCTGAAATTCTTGATGATTTAACAGATGATAACAAATCTACCACACTCTCTGATAAAGATTCTTCAAATGAAGATGATTTATAAATATTATATTTAAATCTAATAAGCCCACTTCATAGAAGTGGGCTTATTTTTATTATTTATGCTATTTCAACCAAATTAACAATCAATCTAGTAGTATCAATAAGATCTTTGATTCTAATATATTCATTTACACTATGGATATCTTCCATACCTACACTAATAACCGTAGATAAAATACCTGTTGTAGAATATACATTCGCATTAGTTCCACCGCATGATTCTTCATATTTGGGAGTAATACCAATATTAGATAATCCTTGTGCAATAAATTGTATAAATTCTGCAGATTGATCAAAATTATAACCAACACAACTTTTTTGTATATCACAAATAATATCAACAGCTTTGTCTTTGTGATTTGCCACAGCTTGAAGTACTTGTTGGTGAATTGGTACACATTTAGCATCTACAATAGAACGAAATTCTCCTGTAATAACTACCCGTTCAGGTACAACATTACGGCCTGAACCACCTTCAATAAGCCCTATATTACATACGGTATCTTCAGAAATACGACCTGATGGAAGATCTTTGATAAGATCAGCTGCTATTTGTATAGCGTTAATTCCCATTTCTGGTGCAATAGCTGCATGTGCTGCTTTACCTAAAATCGTAATTGTATAAGTATAATGAAAAGGAGCTTTAAGATTGATTGATCCAACAGGACCACCAGAATCCAAAATCACTCCGTAATCTATACCTTGAAAAATTTCTTGAGGGATATATTTTGCGCCAACTAAGCCTACCTCTTCTGCAGAAGAAATAATAAATAATAATTCTCCATGAGAAATATTATTTATTAAAATAGTTTCAATAGCAACAAGCATACTAGCAATACCACATTTATCATCAGCACCTAGCACACTATTCTGAGAGGAGCGTATAATATCTCCATCAATTACAGGTTTAATATCTTGACAAGGATTAACTGTATCAGCATGCGCATCAAAAAATATTCCTTTTTTAGAAGAGTTTGTTGCTGGCATACGAATAATCATATTTTCAGAACTTAGTCCATTACTATGTGTATAAGGAATACGCTTGATATCTACTTTTTTATTTTGTAAATAAGTTTCTATAAAATTCATTAGTGGTTTTTCATAAAAACTAGGGGTAGATATACAAGCCATATCCATAAATAGTTTCACTATTTGTTCTTGATCAATTATATAATTCATAAAAACTCCTATATTAATATATTATAATATTTATCAGTATAAAGTCAAGATTATGAGCTTTCTTATCAGCTTGCAATATTGAATAAGTTGTTGTATAATATTATAATATCATAAGGAGAAATGTATGCTGTCTTTATTTACGCTAAACATTCAGGCTCAAAGTAACAATAAAAGAATTTCTTTTCTTCGTCTTTCCTTAGATAGTCATGATAATTTGTCAGAATTATTATCTTCTCAAAAACCATTGAGTTATATATATTCTGCATATCCAAATAGCACTAATATCGAAATAGCATTTCTTAGTTATTGGAGCACTCTAAAAAAAGATGCAAAAAAAAATAATTCTATCCTTTTCACGGCACCCTTTCCTCAAGAACTTGTTTATTTTATAGGTCAAATTTCTTGTTCCATAACAATTAATGACACACCTAGCCAATCATTATTATTTACTTCCAAAGCGTTTTCTCCAAAAATATCTCTTGATATTGCTAATTCAATTATTTCTTTATCACACAAAGAAGAAAGCTTTTTAATTCCTAGTATTATTCCTTATATCATTTATAAAAATCATATCAGCCCTTTGCATATGTTATTTCGTGCGATAACAACTGACACTTTGTTTACTAATGGATCCTGTACTATCAATATTTCTGAAAGTAATTTTTTAATAGAAGAGTTGCAATATCAAAAATCTTCTCTAAACAAATATATTACAATTCCTAAAATCATTGATTCAGAACATATTACTCCGATTTTTGAATTTTACTATAACAAAAATCAAAATAAATATGAATTATCTTTGTTTTTGGAAGTTCTCGTAGAGAGTCATAAAAAACGCTTTCCTTTGAATTTAGAAAGTGCAAAAAAATTCTTAAATTCTCATGTTGATTTTGCTATTAATGGAGATCATAATTCAACCTTATTAATAAAAAAAGAACATCCTATTTGTAAAAATATAGAAAAAATTGTAGAAACTTGTTTTCAAAATTTCTACAGTGTACTTGGAGAAATTGAAGACAACAAAATTATTACTAATGATAAAGCTAATTTTTTTGAAGGTTTTTTACCAAAAATATCTCAAAACACTGAAATATATCAAGTTGGCAAAAAGAATAAATTGCAATTTATTCTTGCTCAAGAAAAGCCTAATATTAATATTTCTAACATCACAAAAAATCCTCTATTCGCCAATATAGATTGGCTTGCTGTAACTTTTGAATATAATCATAATAATATAAAATTATCTCTTGCTGATCTCGAAAAAATAATTATTGATGGATTTATTGAAATTGATAATAAGCTCATTTCTCTTCCTGAAGATGATACAGACCCTATTAAAAAATTACTAGAATTGCGTAAAAACAAAACTGATACTGATCTAAATATTCAAGCATCCTTTTTACCTTGGATTTTGTTTCTTTACCCTGAAGCTACTATTCCTATAGAATGGCAAGAATTAAAAGATTTTATCACTCTTGGGACTCTTCCTCATATTGTTTTACCCAATCACTCTGTTCTCAGAGATTATCAGCGATTAGGAGTAGAACGACTTTCTTTGTTACACAAATTTGGTTTTGGGATGATTTTGGCAGATGAAATGGGGCTAGGTAAAACACTACAAATTTTGGCTTTACTTGATATTAACAAAGGTGAAAGTAAGACCATTATCATCACTCCTACAGCTCTTCTCTTGAATTGGCTAGCAGAAATTCAAAAATTTTACCCTAATTGCTTCAAAGTATTACTTGTTAATGGTAGTAAACAAAACAGAGATGAAAAATTAAAAGATATTGATAATTATGATATTATTATTACCTCTTATCACATGCTAGGATTTGATATGGAGTATTATCAAAATATAGAATTTGATTTTTGTATCATTGACGAAGCTCAACATATTAAAAATAGTAAATCCAAGCGTTCTAAAAGTGTCAAACAAATAAATGCTCGTACAAAAATAGCAGTTAGTGGAACACCTTTAGAAAATAATATAGCTGAATTATGGTCTATTTTTGATTTTATTATGCCTGGATTCTTAGGAACAAGTAAAGAATTTCAACATAATTTTGAAGATCCTCTTCTTAGATTTGATCCTCAACAAAGAAAAAGTACTTTAAACAAACTCTATCAAATATGTGCTCCTTTTATTATTAGAAGAACAAAAGACAAAGTTTATAAAGAATTACCACCAAAGATAGAACAAACTATCATCACAGAATTAACAACCAAACAAAAATCATTATATCTTAATACACTTTCTAAAGTTCGTGATCAATTTCAAACGGTTATACAAAATAATAATCTTAGTAGCAGTCATATTGATTTTTTATCAGCACTTACCAAATTGCGTCAAATATCATTGCATCCAGCACTTATATACCCTGAATTAGAAAACGAAGATCCTGAATTATATTCTTCAAAAATGACAGCTTTGTTAGAATTACTAGATGATGCATTAGAATCTAATCATCGCATATTAATTTTTAGTCAATTTGTATCGATGTTAAAACTTATTAAAAAAGAATTACTAAAGCGTCAAATAGAACATCTTTATATCGATGGTAAAACAACAAATCGTATTCAACTTACCGATGATTTTAATAATGGTACTACCCCTGTATTTTTAATTTCATTAAGAGCTGGAGGCGTTGGTTTGAACTTAACTGGTGCTGATACGGTAATCTTATTCGATCCTTGGTGGAATCCAGCTGTAGAAAATCAAGCTATTGATAGAGCTCATAGAATCGGACAACATAAAGTAGTAAATATTTATCGTTTAATGACAAAAGGTACTATAGAAGAAAAAATATTTAATTTACAACGCAAAAAAGACTTTCTCTTTGATAATATCATGCAAGAAAATAGTGATTTTGGAGCATTTTCTTCAGAAGAATTATTATCTCTTCTTAATACTGATGATAGTCTTTTTGAAGAAGAGAATGAATGAAATTAACAATGAAATCAAAAAAAAAACACCTCTATATAGAGGTGTTTTTTAATTACTATTATTATCAATCAAATTTTTTATATAACAAACGAGAGGAATTCAATATGGCTAATAATGAAACACCCACATCAGCAAAAATAGCTTCCCACATAGCTGCTAAGCCATAAATCCCTAAAATCAATACTAATATTTTGACACTCATAGACAAGACAATATTTTGTATGACAATAGATCTAGTAGCTTTGGCAATGCGTACTGCAAGTGGTATTTTAGAAGGTTCATCATTTTGAATAATGATATCTGCAGTTTCTATAGCCAAATCACTTCCCAAACCACCCATTGCGATACCGACATCACTCATTGCTAGTACAGGTGCATCATTAATACCATCACCTACAAAAGCAATAATATCTTTTGCTTTTTTTTTCAATTTAAGTTTTTCAAAGAAATGAACTTTACCATCAGGAAGTAATTCACCATAGGCTTCATCAATAGATAATTCTTTAGCGACTTCTGCGACAATATCTTTATTATCTCCAGAAAGCATAATTGTATTAATATTTAATTGGTGTAATTGTTGTATAGCAAGCCACGCATCTTCTTTAATTTCGTCAGCTACAACAACAGCTCCTAAGAATTTGGTATCCAAAGCAACAAAAACGACTGTGCTAGCATAAGTTAATAATTCTGGAGTAACAGTAATATTATGATCTAGCATTATTTTATTATTACCTGCTATAAGAATTTGCCCATTAAACTCAGCTTTGACGCCTTTACCTGCTATATCAACCACTTCATGCAAAACAATAGTCTCTAAATTTTTCGGAGTAATATATTCAACAATTGCTTTCGCAATAGGATGCGTACTATGTTTCTCTATAGCTCCTAGATATTGAAGTAATTGATTCTCATTTTCAGAAATAATTTTTTGTACTGTAAAGACACCTTTAGTAATTGTTCCTGTTTTGTCTGTAACTAATGTTTTTAGATGAGTCATAGCTTCAATATAATTACCACCTTTAAATAAAATACCATTTTTAGAACCTAATCCTATCCCACCAAAATACCCTAGTGGGACACTAATAACCAAAGCACATGGACAAGAAACTACTAAGAAAACTAATGCTTTATAAAACCAATCCAAAAATACATAGTCATTACCCAAAACAAAAATAGGAATAATAACTACTGATACAGCCAATCCAAAAACAATAGGTGTATAGACACGAGCAAATTTTCTAATAAATTGTTCTGTAGGCGATTTTTTCTCTACCCCTTCTTCTACCATCTTCAAAATACGAGCAAGAGTGGAGTTTGAATAAATTTTAGTTACTTGAATACGAACTGTTTTTTCTACAGATATCATGCCTGCCAACACTTCTTCAGAACTTTTAAGATTTCTTGGAACAGACTCTCCTGTTAATGCTGCTGTATTAAAAGAAGCTGTTTCTGTGATAAGTACACCATCAAGAGGTATTTTTTCGCCAGTACGGACTTCTATAATATCATTGATAGCAACATCTTTAGGATCTACATCATGAATACCATCATCTTTGACAAGATATGCTAAATCTGGTCTCACATCTAATAAAGCTTTGATATTTTTTTTGGATTTCGATACGGCAAAACCTTGTACAACTTCACCAATAGAATAAAAAACCATAACCCCTAAACCTTCAGCATATTCCCCAATAACAAAAGCTCCTAATGTTGCAAAAGACATTAAAGACAGTTCGTTAAAAAAATCTTTATCCTTTATCATTAATGTAACAGCTTCTTTGACTACAGGTAAAGCTATAATAATAAAAGGAATTCCATACCAAATAATTTGTATAATTTGTGTTTGAAAGAATCCCACTTTCATATACTCCATTATAATACCTGTAAAAAGTAATGTAAATGATACTAAAGCTGGAGTAATTTCTTTAATTATTTCTTGAAAAGTTAAGTCAATATCATGTGAGTGTTCATGGTTATGCTCATGTCCGTGATTATCATCTGAGTTATGCAGATCATGACAAGATTCTTTTTTACAATTAGACATATATTTCACCTTAGTATTTTTTATATATTCAAAAAATATAACAGCTAGCCTATGTGATTATTTATATCAAGCAACCTCAAAGGTCAACAGCCTATGAACGATAGATAAAACAAGACATTTGGCTCTCTTCGATATTATTTTAATAGTAACATGCCATCACCATAACTAAAAAATCGATAATTATACAATAAAGCCTCTTTGTAAATTTGTTTTGTGTTTTCAATACCTATAAAAGCTTGAACTAATAATAATAATGTTGATTGCGGCAAATGAAAATTAGTAATCAATCCATCTATCATTTTGAATTCATACTCCGGCTTAATAAAAATATCTGTCCAAGCATCAAAGCCATTCTCATTAGCAGATTCTAAAGCACGGCATACTGTAGTTCCTGCAGCAATAATACGCCGTCCTTGTTTTTTGGCTTGTATCAAATATGCCATAAGATCAGGAGTAACAGTAACAAATTCTTTATGGATTTGATACTCATCTGGATCGCAAGTCATTGGTTTGAAAGTGCCAGGACCAACATGTAATGTGATTTCTTTGAGTGTTATTCCTTCTGTAATAAGTTGCCTTATAATATCAGTAGAAAATCTCAAAGATGCCGTCGGAGCAGCTACAGAACCGTAATATTTGGCAAATAAAGTTTGATATCTTTCTTCATCAGAAGAGGAGTATAACACCTCTCCTCGTTTTTTTCTTTCTTCTATTATATAAGGGGGTAAAGGAATTTGACCAATATTTTCTGCATCAATAGGAGAAAAAGATTCATCAAATTCTATTCTTCTCAAACCATCTTCTAAGATTTCTATTACTTTAGCTCTTACTCCATTTGATAAACTAAAATATTCACCCAATTTGAAGCGTTTTGCTTTTTTAATCATGGCTGTCCAAATAGTACTACTTTCTTGATTAATAAGTAATAATTCAGATTTTATCTCTTTTTGTAAAGCAGAAATAGTCAAACGAGCTTTGAAAACTTTACTATTATTAAATACAATAATATCATCATTTCTTAAGTAGCTGTTTATATTAATAAATTGTTCATGAATCAGTTGATTTTTTTGAAAAATCATCATTTTATCACCGTCTCTTGTTGGAGAAGGAATAGTAGCAATCAATCTTTCTGGTAAATTAAAGTCTAAAAAATATTTCAAAAATACTCCTTGATATATTAATTATTATGTATGAAATCAATTATTTTGTCAAACAAATCATATTTTACAGATTGTAAGAAAGGAGCATGTGATGCATCTTTATAAGAAAGATGTACAGATTTATGATTAGGAATTCCTCCATTCATGCGATTGTAGCCATCTATCGATGTGCTAGGCGGAACTAAATAATCTAATTCTGAAGTTACTAATAATACAGGTTTTGTAATCTTAGAAATACCAAAGATTGAATCTGTACTTAAATTTCTATTATTTTCACCATTTTTTTCTAATTTTATTAAAACTTTTTCCATTTGCATTAATACAGAAATATTTTCTAATACACTATCTGAAATAAAATTGAAAACCTCTCCCCTAATATAATCACACATTCGATTAAGTCCCAGAACTTTATCCCAGTCAGAAGTATATTTGCTATGTTGGAGATAATTTTTACTTGATAAA
The DNA here is from genome assembly GCA_030154445.1 of Spirochaetota bacterium. Lineage (NCBI taxonomy): Bacteria > Pseudomonadati > Spirochaetota > Spirochaetota bacterium. Next base: position 147,519 of record JAGUQW010000004.1, read on the forward strand.
TATTTATTTTGTATATAAAAACTTTTTGCCATATTCCAATATTTTTCTTCTTTTGGACTGAGTTTTTGATCCAAATATTTTGTAATATTATTTAACATTAGCTCTGACGCTATTTCATTTATCTGTTTCACATTAAAAGCAGGCTCAATAAATATAGAGGCTTCTACTTTATCATTATGTTTTGTTACATAAGATCCACCGACCATACCACCATAACTATGTCCCATAACATAAATTTTTGTATTGGGTATCATTGATTTGATTGAATTATAAACGACATCCATATCGTGTACAAACTGATTGATAGTCATTTCATCATCGCTAGTAAAGCCTCTAGTACCACCAGCTCCTCTCTGATCCCAAAAAAATATTTTGTATTTTTTTGCTAATTTTTGAAAAAAGGGAATATAATAATAAAATACAGAAGATAGGCCTGGTCCACCATGTACAAATAAAATCACTTTTTCTGTATTCGAACCTAGTGTATACACAGGTAAATAAGCATTATTTACCTTTACATAATAGGTTTCACGCTTATTTAAATCTGGAGAAATAGAGCAAAAGCTCAATAATAAAAACAGTGTTAACATCATAAAGATTTTCATTTTTTACCTCTTTTCACAATATCAAAACGGTATGACAAATTAATACCACCTAACAATAAATTATTAATATCTAAATTAAAAGGAAATTGCATTCTATAAGTAAAGACAAAAGTTAATTGCATAGGAACATTATATTTTTTAGAAAAATCATAACCAATTCTAGATCCTAAAGAAAAGATACCATAAGGAATACTCGGGCTAGTATGAAAACCATTTTCTTCACAGTAAATTTCTTGTGTGAAAAATTCTCCAACAACTCCCATCCCTGTTTCAAGAGTAAAAATCAATCCATTTTTGGCAATCAATCTGTATTGTAATTCAAAAATTGACCCAAACATAACAAAATTGGGACTATAAACCATATTACCTCGTATATAAGTGAAAAAAGAAGTTTTGAATGCTAAAGAACTGATTCCTTTCTCATAAAAAGGTACAACAAAATCTACATCAAATGCTGGATATAAAAAATTTGCTACATAAAATGTTATACCTATTTCAAGATTTTCAACTATCGTAGTATCAGAATTTTCTTGTGCGTAATTATTTTCTACACAAAGAAGCCAAATCAATAACCATATATATCGCATTATACCCTCATATGAATTAAAGTGATTCTAAGTATAATTAAATATATACACAATAAATAAATTTAACAAAATATATTTATTATTGATTGATAAATATCCTACCTATGATTATATTCATAACAGAGGACAATATGATCACAATGGAAAAAAAAGAGCTAAATGAAAGAGAAATTCAAGATATTATAAATAATGTTTGCCAAGGTAATGTTAATGATTTCGAACAAATATACGATGTGTATTACAAAATGGTAACATCTATTATTAGGCGTATTGTTAAACCAAATACCACAGAATTAGATAGTATTGTCAACGAAGCATTTTTAATAATATTTAAAGGATTAAAAGGATTTAAAGGAAATTCTAAATTTTCTACCTATATATATAGAATAGTATTAAACTATGCTTTCAAAGTATCTAAAAAGAAGAATCGTGAAAGAAAATATTTTGTAGTATGGGGCGATAATAATGATTCAAATAGTATCGAAAATATAGCGTCACCTACGAAAATAGAAGATGTAATTGTCGATAAAAATTTTTTAGAAAACACTATTGGGTCTCTCACTAAAGAACTTCAAGAAGCTATTGACCTATATTATTATGAACGATATTCTATTAGAGAAATAGCAAATATCGTAGGAACTACAGAAACAGCTATTAAAAATCGATTGTATCAAGCAAGAAATAAAATAAAAAATGAATTGAAAAAGAGAGAAGTGCTATGAAACGAAAAAAACCAGAAACCTCTATAAATAAAACTACTAGAGAAGATTTTATACTTGATAAGGAATTATTTGAATATTACCATAAAAATTATAATCAATCATCAAAATTATCTTCTCTACCAAAAATAAAATTAATGAAAAATATTTATGAATATCAACAACATAAAAAATTCATGCATATATTAGTAACCTCTCTATCTGTCGCTGTGATTATTTTTCTTGTGAATTATACATCAGGTGTCTTTATTATAGAATCTGAAATTGAAAAAAATATTCCTTTCGTTGATTGATTATCTTTTTAAGATTTATTAACATAAAAAAAACAAGCTCTATATAGAGCTTGTTTTTTATAATTCATGATTGGATATCTGTTTACAATAATTTTATTCTTAATAATTATTAAATTACTATTTAAATAAAAAACAAGCCTCTATAATTTCTTAAAGAGGCTTGAATTGTTAATTTTCTTTTCGAACAATATCTTTAACTTTCATCAAACGTGCAAGATTTGATCTATCCATTTCATCGAGTTTCATTACGATAAAACGGATAGTTTCTTGTGTGCGTGGAATCAAACGATATTCAAGAGCATTTACTCTTCTTCTTGTTTTTTCAATCTCAATAGCTAATAGTTCAACAAGTTTTTCCATTTCAGCTAATTCAATTAATTGTTGTACAACATTAGAAAAAATATCTAAAGCAGAATCCACTTCTGCTGAAGTACCAACTAATCCATATTCATGTAAAGAACCCTTTTGTTCAAAATCAAACTCAGGAGAACAAACACCAAGAGTATTTATTATATTTGCTTTTAATAAAATTTCTGCACTAGAAGCTTCAAAAACCATATTAGCAGTTGCTCTATCCATCACTCCTCGAGCAATCATAAAATAAGAATAAGCTTTTTTTAATTCAATTTCTGTATGTTCACGAAGTGCTTTTACAGTATGAACTTTTTCAAGGAATAATTTGGTTAAAGCATCTTGCTTATCTTTTAATAATTTATGACCTCTAGTAGCGGTACGCAACTTAGCTTTTTGGGTTTGAAGCTCCATTCTATTAGGACTGGCTTGAACCATGGGAGCCTCCTATTTACTAGCTTTGTCAAGGTATTCTTGCAAATACTTTTCTTTGTATTCTTGACGAACACGCTTGAGCTCATGAAGTGGTAATTCAGCCATTAATTCATATCCGATATTCATCGTATCTTCTATGATTTTACGATTTTCAGTTTCCCCTTGAGCCACAAACTTCCGCTCATAACCTTCAACAAAAGCAGCAAATTTTTGATCATCTGGAGTCAATGCCCCTTCACCTAATATTGCTTCAAGTTCTTTTGCTTCTTTACCACGAGCATAAGCGGCAAAAAGTTGATTTGAAAAGTCAGCATGATCTTCTCTAGTTTTATTTTTACCGATTCCTTTATCTCTAAGACGAGAAAGTGATGGTAGTACATCAACAGGTGGATAAATACCTTTAGCATGCAATGCACGAGAAAGAATAATTTGACCTTCTGTAATATACCCTGTTAAATCAGGAATCGGATGAGTTTTATCATCTTCAGGCATAGAAAGAATTGGTAACATTGTTACAGATCCAGATCTTCCATTAACTTTCCCAGCTCTTTCATAAAGTGTTGCTAAGTCAGTATATAGATATCCAGGATAACCACGACGACCTGGAACTTCTTTACGAGCAGCAGATATTTCACGAAGAGCTTCTGCATAATTTGTCATATCTGTTAAGATAACAAGAATATGCATATCATGTTCAAATGCTAAATATTCAGCAGCAGTCAAGGCCATACGAGGTGTTGAAATTCGTTCAATCGAAGGATCATCTGCAAGATTGATAAACATAACTGTTCTCTCGATAGCACCTGTTTTACGAAGATCTTCCATAAAAAAATCTGCTTCTTCATAAGTTACACCCATCGCAGCAAATACAACGGCAAAATTATCACCATCTTTGAGTGTTTTAGCTTGACGAGCAATTTGAGCAGCAAGTTGTGAATGTGGTAAACCTGAACCTGAAAAAATAGGTAATTTTTGACCACGAACAAGAGGACTCATTCCATCAATAGCAGAAATTCCTGTTTGAATAAATTCATCGGGATAATCTCTACTAAATGGATTGATAGAAGCTCCATTAATATCTAAATGTTTATCAGGAATTAATTCTGGAGCTCCGTCTTTTGGTTTTCCAGAACCATCAAAAATACGACCTAACATATCTGCAGAAACAGGAATAGATAGTGTTTTTCCTAAAAAAGTGACTTTTGTGTTAGCAACATCAATACCTGAAGTACCTTCAAAAACTTGCACAAGAGCACGATCTGTTTGAGTCTCTAAAACTTTTCCATTTCTTCTAGTTCCATCAGCAAGTTCAATTTCTACTAATTCTTCATATTTAACGTTTGCAACTTTTTCAACGATAACGAGAGGTCCTTCAACCCCACGAATAGTACGGTATTCTTTAAGCATTCTTACCTCCCACGTTTAAGGTTGAAAATTCATCTTTAATTTGTTTTTCAAATGATTTAAAGAATTCTGCAGATTCAGCTGTTGGTGTGTATTTCATATCTGCAAATTTTAAATTACAAGCTAATGATTCAATTTTTGAAAATTCAACACCAGCATTAATTACTTCCATGCCTTGTTTATACATAGTAAGAATAACATTAAGCATAGCTTTTTGTTTTTCTATTGGGGTATAAGTATCTACTTCATGGAAAGAATTTTGATGCAAGAAATCTTCACGGATTTGTTTAGAAGTATGAAGAACTAAGCGTTGTTCACGCGTTAATGAATCAATACCAACAAGCCTCACAATTTCTCTAAGATCAGCTTCTTCTTTAAGAAGACGCATTCCTAAAGCTCTCATCTCACCCCATTCTTCACCAACATTAAGACGCCAGAATTCTGCTAATTGGGGCACATATTGAGAATAACTTTGTAACCAGTCAATAGCTGGAAAATGTCTTTGATAAGCAAGAGAAGAACTTAAAGCCCAAAATACTTTAACAACACGAAGCGTATTTTGTGTTACAGGTTCAGAAAAATCTCCTCCAGGAGGGGAAACCGCACCAATCACAGAAACAGACGCTTCTCTTTCTTGTGATCCAAGAAGATGTACCATTCCAGCTCTTTCATAGAAAGTTGCTAGCTTAGAACCTAGGTAAGCAGGATAGCCTTCTTCACCAGGCATTTCTTCAAGGCGTCCACTCATTTCACGAAGTGCTTCAGCCCAACGAGATGTTGAATCTGCCATAATAGCTACATGATAACCTTGATCTCTAAAATATTCAGCAAGAGTAATTCCTGTATAGATAGACGCTTCTCGAGCAGCAACAGGCATATTAGAAGTATTTGCAATAAGAACTGTTCTATCCATCAATGGTTTACCAGATTTTGGATCGATCAATTCAGGAAATTCTTTTAGTACATCTGTCATTTCATTACCACGTTCACCACAACCAACATAGACCACAACTTCAGCTTCAGACCATTTTGCTAATTGATGCTGTGTTACTGTTTTTCCCGCTCCAAAAGGACCTGGAATAGCAGCCGTTCCACCTTTAACTAAAGGAAAGAAAGTATCAATAACACGCTGTCCCGTCAACATTTGAGTACGAGGTGCTAATTTTTTCTTAACTGGGCGAGGAATACGAACTGGCCAATAATGAGCTAATTTAACTTCTATATCTTTACCAGAAATAGAGTCTGTTACGATAGCAACAACTTCAGTAACATTAAATGATCCAGATTGAATAGATTTAACAATACCTTTTACTCCATAAGGAATAAGAGTTCTTGATTGGATTAGTGCTGTTTCTTGAACAGTACCAATAATATCTCCAGCTTCAACAGTATCTCCAGATTTTACAGTTGCTATAAAATCCCATTTTTTTATATAATCTAATGCTGGTACATCAATACCACGTGCAATAAAAATAGATCCTGAAGCTTTTTCAATAGCTTCTAAAGGACGCTGAATTCCATCAAAGAAGTTTCCAATAAGCCCTGGTCCTAATTCTACTGACAATGGTTTTTCTGTAGATATCACTGGTTCTCCAGGTCCTACACCAGAAGTTTCTTCATAAACTTGAACATAAGCATTATCACCATCAAGACGAATAATCTCTCCGATAAGTTGCATATCTCCAACTTTGACCATATCAAACATTTTCGTTCCAGTCATTCCACTTGCGATAACGAGAGGCCCTGTAACTTTAATTATTTGTCCTTGTTTTTTCATTTAATTTCCTCCCTTTTGGGCAAAAATATCTATGCCTATAGCTCTTGTTACTTGAGCGCCTAGTCTTTGAAGAGCAATACTCTTATCTCCAGTTGTTGTTCCTGGGATAGGCGTAATTGCTACTCCTCTATATTGATCATTTAAAGAAGAAACAAAATCTAAAACTGGTTCAGCTAAAGTTTCTTCAACAAAGATAATCCCAAAAGTACCTTGTTCTACAATCTTTTGAAGTATTTCCGCTAACTCAGCAGCAGTTTCTACTTCAAAAGATTCTGCACCAATAGAGCGAAAGGGAAGTACTGTATCAGGGTTACCAATGACGGCAATTTTTTTATACTCTGACATTTCTTACCCTCTCTTTAATCTCTTCTGTGCTCATATTGTTTATTTTTCCAATAATGATTAATTTTAAGTTTTTAATTTCTATTTGCATAGATCGTAAAGATTCTTCAATAATAGCTGGTCCTGAACATAAATAAGAAAAATGAGATGTAAGATCCAAAAGATATTCATCTATTTGTTTTTCCAAAATTGTACAAGATTTGCTAGTTATCCAATCATTAATACCTACACTTAAAACTTCACCATAAGCAGAATCCTTGATAAGATCTGCCATTTCTTCACTAGAAATATTAGCATAATCAATAAAAAATTCTGCAGATATGTATCCACCAACAATTATGATTTCTGCAATTTGATCTTTTTCAAGATTCATTTTTTTAGCACGAAAAATATTTTTGATATTTTCACAATCTATTTCTTTTTTATAAAAATCTACAAGTCCTTTATAAAAGTCTGTTTCAAAATAACAAGCATTTTGTAGTATTTGCAAACGATAAGTATAGTAAGCTCTGTCTAACAAGAAATCTACTCTTCTTACAGTATCTTTTGCTCCATCTGCTAATTCTATAACAGCTTTAGAGATTGGAGTTGGTAATTCATTCCAGAGTTCGTGTTCTACTATAGTGTACATTCTTTCAGGAGCAATAGTCCCTTCTTCTGATAATTGTTCCCAAGAAATTTTTTTCTGAGATAATTTAGCTTTATAACATATTTTTAAATTATTTAAATCAACTTTTAAAGAATGTACTTGCATAATAATAGGACAAGGAATAATTTCTTTTATATTCTGAAATTTTTGTTGATAATATTCTTCAAAAATAACAGTAAATTCTTTTAGAACACGACCTTGAAATAAAGAACCATAAACTGTATCTTCTAAAGATTTTAATAAAGAATCAGCATTTGCACTATCTGCAAAAGAAATGAAATCATTATTAGTTAGGGCATGAACTTTTTCTGATCGAAGGAGTCCACTTAAGTATCCCCAGCTCTCCATAGTTACCCCCTAAAAAGTATATCTGCTATAGGTTTCTCAGCACTTTCACACAAAAGTGAAAATAAAGTATCAATAGTAATATTGATAGAAGTATCTTCTTCTTTTAACATAACTCCACCTACGAAATCACCTTTTTCTTTAGAAAAAACTAAAGATCCACCAGATACTTGATTGATAGAATCAAGCCATTTTTGATCTAAAACATTTTCATTTTGACCCAAAATCACTTCTTCTTTTTTAGAAGTAATAGATTTTAAAATCAATGATTTCATAACTTCTGCATAGCTAGAGGAAGATATAAATTCCGCTTTCGCTTTTGTGAAAGTTTGTTCAATTCTTACTCTTTTTCTTGCTAAAATTTCATTAGCAAGTTTACGGCGTGCATCAATTACCAAACCTCTTTCCAGATTTACAGCCTTACTTAGTGAGCTTTTTTCATGTTCTTGAGTATAATTTTTTGCAAGATGTTTAGCTTGTGTTAAAATTATAGAACTTTGTTGCTTAGCTGCTTCAAGAAGTTCTGACTTTTTTTGTTCAGCATCGAAAAGAATCTTTTTCTTGATATCTTCCAAACTCATGGTAAGCCCCTTACTTTTTTTGTTTTATTCAATTAATAATCAAATTAAGTCTTATTGACCTAAGTTCATTAAAAGAATAGAAGCAAGAAGTCCAAAAACAGCAAATGTTTCTACCATGGCTGGAAGAATAATTGCTTGTCCCATTTGCTTAGGACGACGAGCTATTAACTGCATACCAGCTGCAGATACTTTACCTTGCCAAATTCCTGAAATAAGTCCACAAAAACCTACAGGTAAAGAAGCAAAAAATAATTGTAAACCACGTGTTAAATCAATATCAGCAACACCTAAAACCATAAATGCATATAATAATCCATAAATACCTTGAGTCATTGGAAGAGCTTGAAGAACAAGAACACTACCAAATTTTTTAGAATCTTCTGTTAAAACAGCGTTGCCAACTTCTCCTGCAATACCAACACCGATACTAGATCCATATCCACCAGCAAATGTTGCAAAAGCTGCACCAAATACTGCAAATACTAATCCCCAATTAACTGAACCCCATACTCCTGGTGTTCTTATAGCAACTAATGCTGCCGTTGCATCTTGAGCAAATGATACTGTAAATAATGCAAAAATACTAGAAAGAATTAACATTCTTTTCATCGTGAAACCTCCATTCCACCAAACAATACTATAATATATGTATTATTCGTCCAAACACATTTGTTTGAGTTTTTATTTTTTTTATAATTTTCATTATATTAATTTTATTTACTTGATTGTGTAATGTGTTCCTTTACAAATTAATGGAGAAAAATCTTTTCCACCACCCTCAATAAATTGACCAAAAAATTCTACAAATTGCAAACGCAAAGCGTGTACAAATGCTCCAAATCCACCCAATACAAGATTAAATAAATGCAAGAAGATTAACATAATGACTCCAAAAATCCCTAAAAAGGGAGTTATAGAACTCAATCCTTCTATCACTCCATAACCAAGTTGGTTAAACACATTAGCAATAATACCTGATGATAATCCTAAAGCTAATAATCGTGCATAAGATAATAGATTACTAAGATATCCAGAAATACTATATAATTCCCAAGCTCCGGCCAGAGGCCCAATAATACCACCAACTACACTTTTTTGAAATCCCATACGAATATTATTTAGAATAATTAATCCTGCTCCAATTTTCATTGCGAGGAAGAAAAGATTCACTGTTTCTGCACTAACTAAAGTTAATCCAGCCATTCCACCAATCCAAGAGAAAACAGCCCATCCAAAGAATCCTCCAAGAAGAATTATCCAGGGCATCTCTTGAAAGAAAGCTTCTACACCCTTATTTTTTAGAGAAACAAAAAATTTGATCCAATATCCATACCATAATTGGATTGCTCCCAAAAATAAAGAAACAAATAATACAAATAAAGGTTTGTCAAAGAAACTGCTACCATCATTAAAAGTAAATCGTAGATCTGTTAATAATGGTATTGGAATATACTTAGAAAATAAATCTCCTGCATAAGATCCAAAAATAATCCCAGCAATCATTGCTGACAAACCACTCCATGCTAATAAAGCAAAGAAATTAGACATACTTTGATTTGCTCGATTTTTGAACATCATGAATACAGAATACCCTGCTAATAAAACACCATAAAGAGCATCCCCTAAACAAATACCATAAAAGATGAAATAAAATATAGACAAATGTGGTGTTGGATCGACGGTATGTCCGTACATAGGCGTTCCATACATACTAGTAAGTGCAGCGAAAGGTCTTGTAAGAGCGTTGTTTTTGAGAAGCACAGGAACTTCAGAATACTCTTCTTCCGAAGGATCTTCTATAGTAACATCAATATATTTTTCATGAATAGATAATATCGCCTCTACTTTTGGCATATAGTCTTCTGGAACCCAAGCTCTAAAAAAATTCACCTTTTCTGTCGCCAAAGCAAAAGAACTTGCTTTTAATTGTTGTATATCCATTTCTAATGAATCATGTAATAAAGTAAGATGATTTAATTTTGTTGAAAAATATTCCCATTCTTTAATAGCTATATCATGTTTTTGTTGAGCCGATAAAATTTCTGATTTTAATGCACTTATAATATCTTCTAACAAACCAGTACGACGCGTAATTTGAAGCGTATTGAAAGGAAATCCTTTTAATATATTATTAACTTCTTCCCACACACTAGGGTTAGACACCACATAACAATAAACTTCTTTATCCTGTACCCAACAAGAAACAACATCTGCCAAATCTAAAGAGTCTGTAATAGTAGTATAAAAAGCATCAAAACTAGATTCAGGAATTTGACCAACGACACCTTTCAAAACAGAACTAGTTCCATGAATAGGACTCATTTCATCTACACCACTACTCCATGCTTGCACTTGTTGTAATTCCAAATTTAAAGTTGCAACAATAGTATCATTTTCTCTAGTTCGTCTATCCAATACCTTTAATTGTTCAGCTAATTGTAAAATATCATATTTTGCAATCGTTTTTTGAATCACATCAGAAGATGTTACTTCAAATTCTGGAGCATTTATACTAAACAATTCTTTAATTCTATTGATAGCACTAGCCAATTCTTTTCTTTGATCTTCTAAAGCAGAAATATCAGAAGAAATAGTACCCAAACCTTCTGTCCACGCTTCAACTCTTATATTTTCTTCATTGGAAGTTTCTACTTTGAGAGAATCTATATGTACAGCTCCTAAAGCCTGTAATTCTTTTAACAATTGATCTCTGACACTATCAACAATCGCTAGAGTCAATTTTTTCATTTTACTAATTGCCATAAGCTACCTTCATTTGTTCTTTTAAAAAAGCAATAGCACTGGCCTCAGAACTATCTGCAGAATGATCTATTTTAGAAATTTCTCTAGATAATTCTGATAAAATAACTTTAGCTTGAGCCTCACCTTTTAATTTATATTCAGATAAAATTTTTACTTCATATTCACGAGCTGATTTTTTAGCATTATCTTCTATTAAAGAAATCTCTTGTCCTGCATCTCTAATTGTTGAATTAACTAATTCTTCAGTTGCTGAAATAAGGTCTATTGCAACTTGTTCTGCTTGACGAATTACTTGAATTTTTTGTATATTCATTAAATCTCTCCGATTTCTTAAATTTTATCTACACATAAATTATACTATATAATATCTGTTTTTGCAAACTAAAGAATAAAAATTATATCATATATCTTGATTTTATAATTATAATCTTGTATTCTTATATTATATATTATATATTATTAACACCCTTATTTATTTTTTTTGGGGTAAATCTTATGAAGGAAAAGTCATGAAACATATATTTATACTAATTTTTATGTTTCTTTCTATCACCAAAACTCATTCTTTTACAGGAGTATATTTGGGATGGGAGAATTTTATTAGTCCAGCATTACCTTTGGAAACCAAAGCTGATTCACTTACTTTTGGTATTGTTGGAAACACGCCAACACGAGTATATTTTTATTATAATATACTTGGTCACTTTATTCTCACTAGAGGAGCGGTACAAGGTAATCTCGGGTGGGGATTAGATCTAGCAGGAGGTGTCGGGTATCGATTTCTCAATGCAGCTCACAAAAAATCTGGTTGGGATTTAGGTTTAGATATTTTTGGATATTTCACACCTTTCTTTCTAAATAGTGAAACTACTTACACAGAAATTGCTCTTTATTACGGATTGGGATTGGGATTAAGCACTGTATACAAAATCAATCCTTATATTGGTGTTGGATTTAGAGCTAGTATAAAGTACAATCTTGGTTCTGATTATTTAGCTTCTGGACAACCAAGTACACAAGGTCTTATATTTACACTTGGAACGCTCATCACATTTTAATTAATACAACTATTCTTTATGACAAAGTAGTAAGGAATAGTTGTATTTTTTATCATTTTTAAGAAGTAGCAATAAAAAACACCCCATTAATGGGGTGTTTTTTATTTTATCTATTGTTAATTAATTAGGGTTAGTTAACGCTGGTGGAATTCTAAATTTTTGACCAGGATAAATAAGATCTGGATCTTTAATATCTAACTTGTTAGCTCTCCAAATATTAGGCCATAACCATGGTGTTTTATAAGCTCTTTTTGAGATATCCCATAAAGTATCACGAGGTACAACTGTGTGTGTAAATAAAGTTTGACTAGCTAAATAAAGATCAGCCAATCTTAGACCTTCTCTTGCTTGATCAATGGCATTCAGATAATTACCTTCGTCATAATACTCTTGAGAGAAAGTATGAAAATTTTCTATCATTTGTATGGTAATCATATCATCAGCTGTATTTACAGTTTCTGTTTGTAATTGTGCTTTAAATTGTGTAGGCATATAAGAAAGCATTTCTTCGTCTATCTCATCTTCATATAAGAACATTTCTACATCTGTATCTTCAGTGTCTGTACTATTTGTAATTGCATTTTCTTGTGATTTTATATTCTTCGCTGGAACTAAAAGTTGTGCTTTTCTAGAAGAATCTGTGTATACATCTTCTGTATAGTTATTATCTTTAATAAATTTAATAGTAGCCCCTAAACGACGAATAAGATCATATGCTTGAAGTTGAAGATTTTCATCATCATTTATTCTAAGAGAAATAGATCCATCCCCAGGGTATTTAGCAATTAAATTCTCTAATATATCTATCGCTTTCTGAGAAGATCGTAGACTATTATTGTATTCTTTGTTTTGATACTGAAGAGCTGCTTGTGCTATAATATCTGCAGCTTGTTCTAATTGAATTTTTGTTTGACTGAGATCAGTAGATTTATAAGCTCTATCTAATAATTCTCTAGCTCTATTAAGATTTGCTAATGCTAATGCTTCAGCTCCACCAACTAATGGTTCTAAAAGATCAAGTCCACTTTGTGCAGCGTTAATAGCTTTATCGTAATCAGGTTGTGAATAAAAACCTTCTGCATCAATAAGAAATTGTGTTGCTTGAGCATAAATATTAGGATTTTCTTGATCAACTCCTATTTGCTGAGCCGTTTCTAACATTCTTTTTAGTTGTGCTATTAATGCTGTAGCTTTATTTTGTCGAGCAATTTTAATAGCATTATTAGCTGCATCAACAACTAATAATGCTTTATTGTTAGCTTCAACCAAATCGTTAGTATCCATAGCTTCTTGCATTTGTTGAAAGAGTTCATCAGCTACAGCATATTCTTGAGGAGCATAAATATCTGCCTCAGCAGCTCTTGCTCTTTCCATTGCTTGAGCTGCCAAATCTGTTGCTTTAACATCCTTTTTTCCACATGATACTAGTGAAATCAAAACCAACATAGATAGAATTTTCAAACTTTTCATCACAGGTCTCCTCATTATATTTTATAATTATTTTTCAGTACTTTTTAATAATCGAGCGTTACGAATTGCAAGATTAGCAGCGTCTATGACTAATAGAGCTGTATTATTTGCATCTTTATATAATTTTTGTTCTAATTCTTTGTTCATTGTATTAAACAAATCTTCTGCTATCTTATATTCTCTAGGTGCATATAAAGGAGCATTTGCTGCCTTAGCTCTTTCCATTGCTTCTGCTGCTAACACCGTGTTTCTGAGATCTGGACCACCACCACAATTAGAAAATAATGTGATCAGTAATACAGAATTTAATAATAATATTTTTCTCATTTATTCTACCCTCTTTAATTAAATATAGTAAGAAATTAATATATTTAACATTTTTTATTGAATTTTTTCATTAATCCTTTCAATTCATTTAATGACGATTTATTCTGCGCTTGCTGATTTTCCTTTGTGATTTCTTGAAATATTTCTTGCCTAAAAATACGCACTTCTTTTGGAGCTATAATTCCAATTTTTACTTGATCAGGTTTAATATGAACTATTTTAATTTCTATTTCATTATTAATGATAATAGATTCGTTTTCCTTCCGTGATAAAACAAGCACAGCTTTCCTCCTTGAAATCACAAAGTCCCTATACAACAATATATACTATATAGTTTCTAGCTCTACTATAGTAGCTATATCTTTTTGAAATAGTCTACATTTGGTATTATAATGAGGTGTGTTAGAAATACTTTGTACTGCAAAATTATTTTTATTATTTATTACAATAGGACCAAGAATATTCATTGTAATATCTTCTATTTTTTCAGGAATCGTTACAATAGCGTAATCAATAATATCATTATGATCTTCTATTGCTAACAATCCTGCGTCTATATCATCTATATCCAAAATATAATCTGATACAAACAACCGAGGTTGTGTCAACATAAAGGATATGTTTTCATCATCTTTACTTTGCAATAAAGAAAACTGCTCCGGTTCATTTAATACAATTAAATAATATTCTATTAAATGTTCAAATCCAAAAATAGGTTTTTTGAAAACAATTTTATTTTCATCTGAAACTTGAATATCACCGTATTCTTTTGTTTTAACTATTGGCATAGTTAAATCCCCCAGTTATTTTTTTAGTATAATATACTTTTTATTTTATTACAATAAATATGACTTTATATTATTTATTGTATCATACACTAATACAAATTAACGTAAAAAATCCATTAATGTTGTAGGCATTAATTTTGCCCCTATATTAAGTGCTGTTTGATGTGCAAACTCTGCCATTTTTAATTCTGTAACACTTTTTGTAAAATCTATATTTACAGCATTTGTAGAGGAATTTTTCAAATACATTGCTTCTGTTTCATTTCTAGCATATGTTTGCTCTAATCTTTCTGTTACAGCTCCTGTATAAGTACGATAACGAATAATATTATTCAAACTTTGATCTAAGAAACCCAAGTCTTCTCCACCTAATTTTAGTATATCATCTTGTAATAAATTATCTTTAATAGTTAGTAGCGTATCGAAGATACTTTTTTTCTGGACTACTGCTTCTGTAGAATAATTTTTAGGACCTTCTGTACCATTATTAATAATACCCAAATCTTGTAAAACTGTACTTCCAGCTACATCTTGCAACCAAGGTTGGCGTGCTGATACACTAGTAAGTCTAAAATGCGATTCTCCATCAGCATTTGTTTCTATTGATGCATTAACAGATAGATTTTGTTGATTGATTTTTTGTGCAATGACTTCTATATTATCACCTGTCATGACAGGGATCTCAACACCCTCTATCATAATAGCAGAATCTTGTGCTACTATATAACCAGTTGAATCATTACTACTTTCAAGTACTGTAGCAGTCGTTTCAAATATAGAAGTACCTGGTAATACAGAAACTATTCTATCATTCTTACCGATATCCATTACTTGTTCTTGTGCATTACCAAAATATTCTACACCAGAAACAAGATTCATATTGGTATCTTCTGTAAAACTTTCTGTCAAACGATAAGGTTGTGTACGAGCTGAAGTACCACTAAAAATAGCATTACCTTGGTACTCACTATTAGCATCAGATACTAATTGTCTCACAATTTGATCTATTTCTACCGCAATAGCTACTCTTTCATCTTTTGTATAAACACCATTGGCTGCTTGTACAACTAGTTCTCTAGCTCTATGCAATCCACTACTCATAGATTCTAAATGCCCATCTACCATATTCATTTTATCTTTGTAAGAACCTATAATTTGATTGAATTTTTTCAAATCTTGAGTTTTACTTTCCCATTTCATATAATTAATAACATTAGCTGGGTCATCACTTGGTAAATTGACCTTCATCCCTGTCGTTAATTGTGTTTGTATTTTTTGAAAATTTTCATTTTTAGTTTGTATATTTTTTAAGAAATCATTTTGCATAAATCCCGGAGTAACTCGACCTAACATATAGCACCTCGCTAATTAAATTTAGAATTATACACCCATTCTATTAATAAGAACATCCAACAATCTATCTGTTGTCGACACTAGTCGTGCCGCAGCATTATAAGCATGTTGTAAAGTAATCATTTTTGTCATTTCTTCATCAACACTCACTCCAGAAATCTTACTTCTAAGACCTTTTAATGAAGTTGCTACAGCATCTGTTTTGTCAAAAGAACGAATCGCTTGTTCTGACAAAGTTCCAGCTTTGGAAATTGTTTGTTGAAGATAATCATCAAAAGTAGAGGCTCGTCCTGTCATCATAGTACCAAAGCGTAAATTTGCCATATCTAGTGCATTTCTATTATCATTAAAACCTGTTGGTATATTAGGGTTACCTTCCCCTGTACTATCATAACCTTGTGATACCGCTATTCCTTCAGGTCTGTTAACTACCGCATTATCAAGATTAATCCAACTAGCGACATTATCCTCTGGCGTAAGAGAAATCAAATTTCTTGGCGTATTCAATGCTTCTAAGGCTGTTACATCACGCCAATTATAAGCTCCTTCTTGTCCAGATTCTGCCAATATTCCTGCAATACCTGTGAGAAATTCACCAGAATCTTCTAAGTGACGAAGCATAAATTGAGGTACATCTTTGTTTTCTGTTGCTTGAGCTTTGAAAGTTAGTCGACCCATATTATCTAAAAATGCTGTTACTTCCGCTCCAGATCTATTAATCTTATCAATCACTTTCTCTACTGTTTCACTAGCATTGTAATCAACAGTGATATCTGGACCATTAGTTCTTTTAGCTCCGAAATTTATCGAGCCATTAGAACCAATAATAGTGTCTTTATTGATTTTTTCAAAACCTGTAATTCTATACAAAGCTGTACTATCCAAAATACCATTTTCATTAAAATCAATCATACCTTCAGCATTTTTGGCTAATGATAACTCTTTGAAAAAAAGATTGTCTGTTTCACCGTTAAGTCCAAATCCTTCTTTGTGCACAGAGTTCACAGAATCAATAATACTCACAGAAAATTCATCCAAGCGTGTTAACATTTCTGATAGATCTCTATCACGCACTTCCATCAATCCTAATATCTCTCCTTTACCTAAAGAAACTTCTTGACCAGTTTGTTGCCATCTTGGCATAAGCATACCTTTTTTGGTGGGATCTTCATATGCTTCAATAAGAGTAGCATGATCTCCCTGCACTAATTTTTCCGCACCAATATATACAATAAATTCTTTTACATTATTTCTTTCCAAGCGAATGTCAGCAGTTTTTGATAATTCATCTATAAGTAAATCTCTTTTGTCATATAAATCATTAGGATTGTCACCTAATAATTCTTGTTTTTGAATTTGTTTGTTAAGAGTTGCAAGAGTATCTGCAATATTATTGACTCTATTAATTTTTTGTTCTACAAGAGCATTTGTTTGTATTTGCATATCTCTTAGCGTATAATGTTGTGCTCGGAAACTTTCGTTAAGCGTTTTTGTACGCTCTAACAAATGAATACGAGCCGCATCATCAGTTGGATTCTCTGACACTGTTTGCCATGATTCCCAAAAGGATTCTAGATCCGTTCTGATATTAGCATTACCTGGTTCATTGAAAATACTTTCCATTTGACTAAGCATTGCTTTTTTTTGTTCCCAAAATCCAAGCCCACCTTTTTCAGAAATAATTCTATCATCTAGATAAATATCTCTGATTCTTGTAACCTCTTCTACCATTACCCCTGTCCCTAATTGTCCAGGAATATTTGGCTTGTTTACACCAGGTGGAAATAGAGCTGGCATTGTTGTCTGCGTAACTCGTTGTCTTGTATAACCTTTTGTGTTAAGATTGCTCAAATTATGACTGACTGTTTGAAGACCTTTTTGGGTGGTTTGCATTGCACCTTTACCCATCTCCAATCCTAAAAATGAAGAAATCATCTTTGTACCCTCTTTTGTTATTGATATATGACCCTCTTACCTATCATATATCAAATATATATTTTCATTCAATTTATACTAATTGATCCAACATATGTAAATTATGTTTTTTAATATCTGTGCTCAAACCATGACTATTATATTGATCCACAGAAGTTCCCTGCGATAACTCTAGAATTTGAGAAATAATTTCTACACTACTATTCAACATATATTCATTTCTGTCTGTAATGATATCAATACGAGTACAAATATTTCTAATGTCCATACTAATAGCTAAAATAGCATCTTTATATTCTTTTGATAAAAATAAAGCTACTTTTGAAATAGGTTGTTGAGGATCAAAACCTATTTTCAAAGAAAGTGTTTCTACTAAATCCATTCTTTTTATTTCAAAATTTTCTATATTATATAGAATAATTGACTCATCTTCATTAATTGCTATTAATTGATCTGTTTCCATATTTTTAATAATATCATATTTTTGATCTTCTGTATCCAGAATTTTTTGCACAGCAGTTTTGATTTCAACCAAAACATCTAAAAGTTGTTCTGAAATTTCACATTTATTTACCATAGTAACCTCCTTGTAAACTATTATGTAGAATAACCCTGATTTGAAAATCGGAATTTTATAAAAAAACTTTATGAAATATCCATTATATATTTTCAATATTACAATAAAATCATAATAAACTTATTATTTTATCCTTGAAAATAAGCAAAATATATGATATAATATGTATAATAATAAACAGACAGTCTTAGTATTTATTTACCAAGCTGGTTGTAGGTTTTTTAACCGATACCCAGAGGAGGGCCAATATGGCTACATCAAAATGGTCTACTACAGAGTTAGTAGGACAACCCCGTACTTTAGGCACAAAAAGTGCTAACAGCAAATTGCGTGCAGAATTTCGTTTGCCTGCAATCGTATACGGACCAAGCGTAAAAGAAAATATACTTGTATCTATTGATTATGTTTCTTTCGAAAAATTATTTGAAGTCAACGAAAGACATATTGCTTTTACTCTTAAAGTAGACCAAGTTAGCTACAATGTATTTGTAAGAGATTACAAAATTGATCCAATTTCTCGTCGTTTTATGCATATTGATTTCTGTATTATTACTCCAAAAGTAGCATATACAACTCTTATTCCTATTGAATTTATTGGAAATCCAGTAGGTGTGCGTGAAGGTGGAAATCTTTTAACTTTCGTAAGAAAAGTGTTACTAAGAGGTACTCCTGAAAATATGCCTACTAAAATTGTTTATAATATTGCTTCTTTACAACGCAAACAAAATGTTATTATCAGAGATCTTGACATCCCTGAAACATGCAAAATATTAACAAACAAAGGCACCGTGCTTACAGAAGTAAAATAATTAATATATATTTTTTTATTTCAATTTATTAAAATAAAAAATAGGAGGTGTTTGTGAAACTTATTGTTGGTCTCGGAAATCCTGGTGATTCATACTCTAAAACAAGGCATAACTTAGGGTTTTTAGTTTTAGATCATTTAGCCAAAAGACATAATATTTCTATTGATATCAAAAAAAAGAAATCACTTATTGGAAAAATGCGTTTAAATAATGAAAAAATTATTATTTTGAAACCACAAACATTTATTAATCTTAGTGGTGAAGCTGTATTATACATGGCTAGTTTTTTAAGAATCCAACCACAAAATATTATTGTTGTTTGTGATGATGCTAATTTATCATTTGGAAATGTGTCTGTGAAAAAATATGGGACATCTGGTGGTCATAACGGTGTTAAATCACTAATCAAATTTCTAAAAGCTGATGATTTCCCTCGTGTTCGCATAGGGATAGGACGACCCACAAATACACAAATACCTTTAGAATCATATGTGTTAGGATCTTTTTCTAAAGATGAAATAAGAAAATTAACACCCACTATAGATAAAGCTTGTGATATGATAGAAAAAATTCTTTGTGGTGAGATTGATAACTGTATAGAATCTCTCACAGAATATTCTCAAAAAGAATTATCTACTCCTGTTTTATAAAAATATTTATAGTAACATCATAAAAAAAGCCTCTGTTTTATAACAGAGGCTTTTTTTATGATGTTACTATAAATATAGTTTATTTTTTCTTATATTGTATTCTCGTTACATCACCAAAGCGTACTTTTACACCAGCAGATCCAAAGAATTGTTCTGCATGAATAGCCAAACCTATATTAAAAATAACAGCAGGGGTCATTACTATATTAAATCCTGTTGCAAAACCAACATGAACATTATAAAGACCAACGGTACCATGAGAAGGTTGTAATTGTAAACCCATCCCTAAAGAAGTATAAAAATCAAATCTTGGTGCTAAAGTATAGTGAACTGTTAACATTGGTGCTAAAGTTCCTGTTAAACCACCACCAAAAAAGTTGACACTACTATCAAGAGTAAGCCCCAAAGCTATTCCTATTTTTCCAGGATGCCAAGATCCCATAATCAATTCTACGGATGGGTGAATAGTCATTTGTGGAGCACCAATAGGATACACACTACGCGTTCCAGCACCAACACCAATACCAAGTAACAAATTACCTGTACTATAATTTTGTGCAGCATTTGTAGAAACTGTATTTCCAATCAAAATCATTAAAACAAGACCAATTCTTTTCATAAAAAACTCCTATATATCTATATTATGTAATGTTTGTTTTTTTTTAGTAGGGTAAGATTTTATTTTTATCTCTCTTTTAATAGCTAAAGAATGATTTTCGTATTCTTCTATGTGAACAATACACACAGGTTTGTAAATCTTAGTATATTTAGCACCTTTACCTGTAGCATGTTCTTTGAATCTTCTATTTACATCTTTTGTAATACCTGTATACAGACTATTATTATGACAAAGAATAATATAGACAAACCATGGACCATCAGAAAAATTACTAGAATTTGTTTTTTTCATTTATAACATCTTTGATATATTGTGTAATATTATATCAAGAATTTATTTAAAAATCAAATCTTAGCATTATTCATATTTGTAAAGTTGAGATATTTTTTTTATTTATGATATAATTTCAAAACGGAATTTCATTCCTATGGCACCAAATATTTGTGGCCCTTGAAGTTCAAATCCTAGATTAACTAAAAACCAATCTTTGACTTCTATATTAAATCCTGTGGACAAACCTGCTCCATACAACACTAAATTTCTATGCATAGAAATACCAAAACCCACCCCTATATACCAATCTACCACATCATAAAAACTAATATGATAGGTAGGCATCAAAGACAATCCACCTTGTGTTAAATTATCATTTAAAAAAACACTTCCATTACCTAAAAAACCTATAGACATATCAATCACTCCACTGATCTTCCAAGTATCTAAAATCACCTCTGTACTAAGATTAATTGCAGCTCCTGTTGATCCATAAAGATAATCACTACCACCACCACCTAATCCTACTCCTATCATAATATGACCTGGAACAAAGAAATTATCTGCATAGGTATGCTTATAAAAAAATATCAACATCCCAAGAAAAAATATTTTTTTTATATGTTTCATTATATTGTCCTTATATTATATATTAGTATTTGTATCAAATATACTCAAAAAATAAGAAAAAAGATGATTTTTTATATCTTTTTCCTAAACTTTTTTTAAAATATTCCGAAAATTATTTAGGTAATGAGTAGTTTTACAATTAAGGGAGGAACTTATGAGCGATTCTGTATTATCTCAAGACGAATTAGATGCGTTATTACAAGGAACATCTTTAGAAAGCAATAATAGTGATAGTATTAGTAATTCTGAAGAAATTACTTTAAAAAAATTATTTAATGATATAGGTACAGCTAGAGCTGTTGTTCTTAGTAAATTAACTAATTCTGTAGTCACACTAGATCAAGTTAATTTTTTAACAGGTACAAATGTAAAATTAGTAGAAGATTTAACATCAGCTATAGTTGGAAATTCCAGTAGTATTACTGGTAATATTACTGGACCTTGGATACTATTTGCTCCAGAAAGTAGTACTTTAAAAATCACTAATAAAATGTTAAACACTAAATCAACTGAACTGTCAGATGAAATAGTAGAAACTTTTGGAGAAACCATCTCTAATATGTTGAGTGCTGATATTAAAATTTTATCAGACCAATTAAAAACAGCTCTTTCTCCATCTTTAGCTGAAACTCAAAAACATAATAATGGTGCTGATTTTATTCAAACTACTGGTACTTTATATCGTATAGGTATAAATCTAAATATTGATGGAGCTAGCTATCCTTTTTATATTGTTTCTTCTATCAAATTTATAAAAAATATTGCTAAGATTTTAAATCCACAAGTTAATAGTAGCCCTAATGTTCAAGCAGCTTCTACTGGTACGATGAATTCTAATAATTCTACTGTTAATATGATCCCCGCTCAATTTCAACAATTTAACACACCAGGAAATATTGAACCTTTAGATAATTTAGCATTACTATTAGATGTTCCTATGCGTGTTACTGTAGAATTAGGACGCACGCGTATGACTATTAAAGATATTCTCAATTTAGGAGAAGGGTCTATTGTTGAATTAGAAAAACTTGCAGGAGAACCTGTTGATGTACTTGTTAATGACAAACTTATTGCTCTTGGTGAAGTTGTTGTTATTGATGAAAATTTTTCTGTTCGTGTTACTAAAGTTATTACACCTATGGAGCGTATCTTTGATAGAGAGAATCTTCATGGTAAAGGTGGTGTGTAAATTATCACTTACTACTATTTATATTCAAATATATTCAAAAAAAACACCTTTATTTCAAAGGTGTTTTTTTCTAAATGTAATATAATATTGTAGAATATTAATTTTTCTTGTATAATTAAAATCAATACAGATAGAGGATTTATGTTTTTAGAACAAATTAAATTAATTAATTTTCGATCTTTTGAAGAACTTACAATTGATACATTTACCCAAATAAACTGTCTTGTTGGTGAAAATGGTGCAGGGAAAACTAATTTTTTAGAAGGCCTTTATCTCCTATCTTCCAATCGTGGATTTCGTACAGGAGATAGAAAGGAACTCACTAATAGAAACGCTGATGGATTTTTTATTCAAGGAGTTTTTGATGGTGAAATTATCGAAAGAACCGTCTCAGAAAAGAACAAAAAACTCACTATCAGTAAACAAAGTATTCCTTCCAATCAATTAAGAACCCACAATCCTGTGATTGCTTTTTCTCCAAATGATATTTTTCTTGCTACAGGAGCATCAGAAACAAGAAGACGATTTTTTGACGCAGCTATTGCACTTCGTGATGCTGAATATTCTGATTATTTAGCAAAATATGAAAGAGCATTACGACAACGCAATGCTTCTTTAAAAAAAGATCCTAAGAATGCCGATATTTGGAATGAAGCTCTTATTACTAATGGGGCAAAAATTATTAAAAAACGCTTAGATTTTGTAAAATTATTAATTCCAAAAGTTGAAACATTATATCAACAATTTACCAAAGGAACAGCAACTTTAAAATATTTTAACAATTTCAAATTGTCTCAAAATATTGAAGAAGCTCTTCAAAACGCTTTAAAACAAAGTAAATCCGAAGATCTTCGTCGCAAACACACCTCAAAAGGTCCTCATAGAGATGATATTACTTTACTAATCAACAATCTTCCCGCTGCTAAATCAGGTTCTCAAGGTCAAAATCGCACCTTATCTTTTGCTTTAAAAATTGGTGCTGTAGAGATTATTGAAGAGACTTTGGGTAGAAAACCAATTCTTCTCATAGATGATGCTTTACTTGAGGTTGATCCAAAAAGACGACAATATATTTTTGATAAATTCTACCATTCTGGATTGCAATTATTTTTTACAGGAACAACCAAAGAATTTTTTAGTTTCATAAATGTATCAGAACCCATTAATTTTATTGATTTTGATCATTAAGTAGATCTATAATCAACGGAACACTATAAAAAGAACCTGAAAACACTTTTTTATTGTTTTCTTCTAAAATAATATCTTTTATATTTTCTACATATTCTGATTGAATATCATTTTTTAACAGATCGTACAACCCTTTTCCATTAGATATTTTTACTACATTACTTTCAAAATCAAAAAAAACTACTTTAAGAAATAAATGTTTGTAATTTTTTAACACTTCTGCAATATCAGCTAGCTCCTTTCCTTGTAAAATAGTAATATAAAATACTATATTTTTCCAGTTCATTCTACTTAGAGATATCATCAAATTATCAAAAGATACACCATTATGAGAAGTATCAATAATCACATCATCTCGTACCAAATCCATACGATAAGGTATTTTTTGTTGAGAAACATAATGCACAATATCCTCAGAAAATTCTGGAAAACAATAATAAATACCTGCTATTGCTAATACAAAATTCACTATATGAGCTTCACCAATACGATTTAAGATAATATTTTTAATAATAATATCTCTATTGTGTATAGTAATTTTTACATCAAATTGACTAGTCCCTTGATCTTTATAAATAATATTTGTAATAGTAACAATATTATCAATAAAATAAACTTTTCCTTGGGATTTCAAAATTTTTTTTACAACAGGAGTTTGATTTACACTCAAAGCGATGATATCCTTTTTGATAATTCCGGCTTTATCGTAAGCTATTTCTTCTATTGTATTCCCTAAAAAATCTTTATGTTCTATAGAAATATGCCCTAACAAAGAAACTTCAGGACGACAAAAATTAGTAGGATCAAAGCGTCCTCCAACCCCTACCTCCAATACAGCGTATTCACATCCTTGATCTAAAAAATAAACAAGAGCTAAAAACAAACAAATCTCAAAAAAATGCAGATCATTATTTTTAAATAGTTCATTGAATTTATTCATAAGATTTAATAATGCGTCTTCTGAAATCATTCCTTGATCAGTAATAAAACGTTCTCTAATATCAAAAATATGTGGTGAAATAAAAAGCCCTGTTTTGAATCCAGCTCTTTTCAATAATTCAAAAGAACTACACGCTAAAGAACCTTTGCCTTTTGATCCTGTTATATGAATATATTTTAACAAATCAGGATTATACCCTTGTTCTTTTAATAAATTATAAATGCGTGTAGGATAAGTATCTTTAGGAAAACGCTTTGTTGATGCATAAGACATTAAAATATTAGTAAGATTATTCATAACATACTCTCTCTATTGTTGTTATCTTAACATTAATAGTCTTTCATAAGTCATAGTAGGATCTGATTTTTTAACACGAGAAGCCCAAATAGCAAAATCAGCTCTAGGAATACTACTATCCTTTCCCACAAAATTAGTCCAACGAAAACTATTAATAAAATCTATAAATAATTGTTCCCAAAGCAAATAATTCTTTGACAATTTATTCATATCCTCTGTATGGGATAGAATACCCATATCTTTCATAAAGTTAAGAATATGTCTATCCAAAATCACCAAATTATCGCTAACACCTATATTTCTAAGAAAATGCGTTGCTTCTTTGTAATTCATTCCTTTTACATTTTTTACTATATAGTTACGCTTATCACTTGCATTTTGCTCTTTCATCATTAATACCACATGTTTCATCCCTTCTTGCTGCCATAACAACAATCGTGCTGATTTTTGATTATGAAATCGAATATAGGGTGGTTTTCTCAAATAAAATGTTAATTCTTCTAAGTTAGCATGATAAAAAAAATCATCTTTAAATAATTCTTGATATGTATAATCTGCTGAATCTGACTTGGTTGCTGGGGTTAAAAAACAATAGACAGCTTGTTCAAATATTTCTTTGGGATTATGATTGGATTCTGATTGAATTTCTCCTTGTCTAGAGTTGTCATATTCTTTATAAAAATATTTCAAATCATCATAATAATCCAAATCCTGTATACAAAATTGCTTCATTTATCCTCTAAAAAACCCTATCATATTTAGACAGGGTTTTTAATATTATATATTTTTTTCTCTAAAGAATCTATTATTATCTTAGCAATAACACTACTACCATTTTGGAAAAAATCTAAGTTTGTTAATCTTGCTTTTATATTAGTAAGTTTTTGAGGATTATTCATTATTTGTTCTACTTTTTTAGGTAATAGCCATATATACATACAAGATAAGACCACTTGCTTTTCTATAAAGAAATTAGCAGTTTTTCTTTCAGCAGAATTAGCAGAGAAAACAATTAATACAGGTAAATGCATTTTCAAACATTCCACAACAGTAGCTGGACCACTTTTGCCAATAAAAAGATCACTCATTTGTATAAAAGGTACCATACTATCTGCAAAACCAATTATCAAAAATTGAACAGAGGATTTTTTTTCTATTGTTTTTTGTTGTAATTTTAATAATTTTTTGTATAATTTGTGATTTTTACCACAAATAGCAATAATATTAAGAGGACTATTTATTTTTAGTAAAGCTCGTATACTTGGATACATTTTACCTATACCTTGTCCACCATCACTCATTAAAATAGTAAATACATCTTGCCTAAGATTATATTGCTTGCGTAATTCTTTAGGATCTTTTTTGTCTATAATATAGAATTCTTTACGCAATGCTTGAGGCACAATCGTTATAGTTGATTCTTTGTGTCCTAATTTAATCGCTATTTTTTTAGCAATTTCTGAACATACTAAAAAAATTTCACCCCTTCTATCCCATTGAGGAAATGTTTCGAAAGTATCTGGATTTAAAGTTATTATAGGATAATTCATTGAAAATTTTTTGCGAGCATCTAAAGCTATACCTTGTGTGAAAAAATGAGTTGTGAAAACAATATCAGGATTTAAATTATGCATATAATTGATAGAATTACGATGTACCCTCATATGTATTATTTTTATATAATATGGAGCAAGAAAATATAGTATTTTACTTATAATAATACAAAACTGTACGATTTTTGGATTTCTAAGTAAAATATTCCAAGAATTCTCAATATATCTATTAAATTTTGTTTCTCCTACATCTTCAAAAAAATCACTACAAGTAATTTTAAATTGATTTGGGTATAACTCTTCAATACATTGAGCAATAGCTAAAGCAGGAATGATATGACCTGAGCCTGTATTTGTATAAGAAATAAAAATATGTGGTTTTTTCATATAGGAATACCTGTTTTCATAATGAATAAATTATAATATATATACTATAATTATTCAATCCTAAATTTGATTTTCTTTTTGGAATACATAAATACAAAAACTCTATATTGATTATAGAAGAAAAATAGTGTATAATATTTAAAGTATACAGGGTGACTAATAGTAAAAAATTATCACTATACTAGCAATTCCTTATACAACAGAAATTCAAACATCATCAACTAGGTGGCTAGACTAACTATGAAAATATTATATTTGATCTTAATGATTAGAAAAATTATTTATATGGTACTATAAGTTTTGGATAAGTTCGTTAATTTAAAATTGGAGAATATTTGTGTATAAAATTTTATCTATAATTATTTCTCTTAGCATAGTATTCACTCCTATACATGCAAATTATATTAATACGAGAGATATTACTGTAGAATCTTTAAAAATTCAACGATTACTTGGTAAATTAGATACTTTTAAAATTATTTCTAAACAACAAAGTACTTCATCAGATACTAGTACTCAACTAGCAATGCTTTCTATGATTACTTCAGGGTTGATGCTCACAGCAAGCTCTTCATATTATAGAGTGCCGTACAGAACTTCTTATAATCATTATTCTCATAGACGACAAAGAAATAGAGTTGGAGTAAGCATAGGGACTACTATGGCTACAGCAGGTCTCATAGGAATGATTGCAGCGTCAGCAAGTGATAATGTGAAGAATCAAGCGGTTGAACAACAAGTTGCCGAACAAGAAAAAATACAAAAAGAAATTAATACTATTATCAGCAATCTCGTTAGTACAGACACTGACTACCTTACAGAAGAACTTACTCTTAATAATACTTTATCAAAGTCTGTAGATAAAAATATTAAAGATATTAATAGAAGAATTGAAAATGATATTTTTTTATTAAAAAATAAAGTACAACAAAAAGAAGATGATTTTATTAAATTAAGTAATGATATTATAGTGTATATTGAAAAATTAAATAGTAATACTATCAAAATGAGAGAACAAAATATTAAAAAAATAGCAAATAGTAACACTAGTAAAATAGTAATTAAAGAGTTGAAAAAATTAAACAAAGAAATTAAAAAAATAACTACTAAAAAAGAAAAACAATTATATTCTCAATTAAAAGAAGAAAAGAAAAAATTCGAAAAAACATTTCCTAATTATCAAGAAGAAATAGTAACACAAATAAATTTATTAGAAAAAAATAAAAACACGAATATACTGATAGAAGTAGAAAATGCAGAAAAAAAAACATACGATCTTTTTCAAAAATACATAACTATGTATATTAAAAAATTATCTATATATTAAGAGGTTCATATGACTTATCCTTTACTCGCTTTTTTAACTTTAACATTTTCATCTGCTATTACCCCTGGTCCTAACAATATTATGAGTATGACAATGGGACAAAAATATGGATTTAAAAAGAGTTTTATATTTATTTTTGGAGCTATATTAGGGCATATTATACTTTTATTTCTTTTAGGGTATCTTAATAAAGTTTTATTTACTATTATTCCCGCTATTCAAAACATTATGAGTATCTTCGGTACTATATATCTTATTTATTTAGCATGGATCATTTATAATAGTAAAGGAATTGATACAAAATCTACTCAAGAAAATGTTTTAATAAACAAGAAAATATTTATTAGTGCATTTTTTTTTCAATTTATCAATCCAAAAGCTATTTTATTTAGCATTACAATTTTTTCTACCTATGCTTTTCCTTATTTTAATGATATGTATCGAATATCATTAATGGTTTTAGTGATGGCTTTCGCAATGCTTCTATCTTTATTTGTTTGGTCTGCTTTTGGATCTTTACTTCATGAATATATGCTCAAATATAGAAAATCATTTAACACTATTATGGCATCTTTATTACTTTATTGCGCTCTTTCTATTGCTAAAAATATTCCTTTTATTCAACAGTTACTATCAGTATAAAACAGTGCTCATACAATAAAATATCCACAAAAAAACCCTCCAAATTATATGGAGGGTTTTTTAATTAATTATAAATTATAGTCCTATTCTAATAAACGCATTTATTTTAGCAGTACCAAGTAATTCGGAAACTTTTTTACTTTCATCAAATATAAATGGTTGTTCTAAAAGAATACTTTCAGCATAGAATTTGTTCATCATTCCTTCAACAATTTTAGGAATAACAGCTTCTGGTTTGCCAGATTCTTGAGCTTTTACTGTGTAAACTTCTAATTCTCTATCAATTATATCTTGAGGAATATCAGATTTCACTAATCCTAATGGATTCATAGAAGCAATTTGCATTGCTACATTTTTCATAATTTCTTCTGATGGATTTCCTTCAAAATCAATAGCTACTACAATTTTACACATATGTATATAATTATAAAGTGTTCCTTTTGCTTCAAGAATTTTCCACTCTGAAAGAATTACATTTTCACCTAATTTTGCGATAGCAGCTTTGCGCTCTTCGTCAATATTAACTGGTAATTCCGCTCCAGGAGTAAGATTAGCTGCAAGAAGCATCTTGGCAGTTTCTATAGCATATTGTTGAAAAACATCAGTTTTAGCAACAAAATCTGTTTCACAATTAACACGAAGACCTAAGCCTTTGTTACCTACTTGAGCAAAAGAAACAGTTCCTTCTTTCACTTCATTATCAGCTCTTTTACTTGCTTTTGCAAGTCCTTTTTGGCGAAGAATTTTAACAGCATCATCAATATTACCACTTGTTTCTTCAAGTGTTCTTTTGACATCCATTAATCCAGCACCTGTCATTTCTTTAACTTTTTTAATATCTTCCATCGTTACAGACATTTGATTCTCCTTATTTTTCATACCCTTGAGCAAGTTCATCAACAGAATCATCAAGAGTAGTTGGAGATGTAATGTTTTGTGCAATTGTATCAACAATCACCTCTTCTTCAACGATAAAATCTGTTTTTGCATGTGAACCAGCACCTTCTATAATAGCATCAGCCATAATAGCAGTTAATAATTCAACAGAACGAATAGCATCATCATTACCAGGAACTACATAATCAAGAAAATCCGGATCAATATTAGTATCAGCAATACCGAATACTTTGATTCCTAATTTTTTAGCTTCGAGAACAGCATTTATTTCTCTTTTAACATCCACAACCCATAAAGCTTGTGGAATTTTTTTCATATCACGGATACCATCATAAAATGCTAACATACGATCTAATTGTTTTTGAAGAGCAACACGTTCACGCTTGATCATTTGATCACCTTGTAACTCAATCTTACGCTCAAAACGTTTCATTTTTTCTACACTTTTACGCAATGTTGAATAGTTAGTAAGAGTTCCCCCTAACCAACGTTTGCTCACATGATACATTCCACAACGAGCACCTTGTTCTTTGATAGCTTGTTGTGCTTGTTTTTTTGTTCCTACGAAAAGAACTTGACCACCTTTTTCAGCGACCTCTTTCATAGCGGTATAAGCTTCTTTCAGCTTTTCCGTGGTGTAACGCAAGTCTATGATGTAAATCCCATTTCTTTTTGTGAAGATATAAGGTTTCATTTTGGGATTCCATCTTTTTGTCTGATGTCCGAAATGCACGCCTGCTTCAAGCAGATTTCGCATTAGCTCGGTATCATTATAAATTATGCTTGCCATATAGATTTGTCCTCCTAAGACATTTTTGTATATCTTGATATTATAACATAATATAACTTTGTAGTCAATATATAATATTGTGATTTTCATTAAAATCATCTATAATAACTTAAAATAGTAAAAGAGAAAATTATGATCCGAATTCAAGATTTTTCAATACAATATTCTGACTTCAATTTTTCTATTCCTTATCTACAATTGCCATCTACAGGTTTAATACTTATTCATGGAGCAAATGGCTCTGGAAAAACATCTCTTCTACTGAGCATAACAGGATTTAACAAATGTTATCAAGGGAATATTTATCTAAAAAATATCAATATTAAAGATCTATCTCACACTAATATTATCCAACAAGTTTCTTTTCTTCCTCAAATATCTACAATACTCCCTCCTATATCAGGATTAGAATTTGTACAACAAGGACTTTACCTCAAAGGTGAAGATCAAACCATATTCTTAATAGAACGATTGCAAATTTCTCATTTATTATCTAAAGATTGTCATACTATGTCAGGTGGTGAAAAACAACTGCTATCTTTTGTTAGAAATCTAGCTATCAAAAAATCAATTATTATTCTCGACGAACCGGATTCTTTTTTATCTAAATCGAATAGGCAGAAAATAATCGATCTTATTACCATACTATCTCATTCTCATCTTGTCTTATTTTCAAGCCATCAATACGAATTGTTTTCCCCTACTTTATTTTTAGAAATAAAAGAAATTACTGATTATCATTTTCAAATTATTCCCAAATAATAAACTTTAATGATTTGACATTTATTTATAATATACCTACTTTTGAGATAGGTACATATATCAAGGAGGTATATTATGAATAAATGTCAAAAAAATATTTCATTTGTCTATATTTCCATATTATCAATTTTTATATCTATATCAATAGGACATACCCAGTTCAACGATATAGACATGGATAATATGGAATTAATAACAAATCAAATAGATTATCAAAATAATATGAACAGAGAAGAAATTATATCACAAAATAACATATTAGATAATTCTCCAGAATTATCTACAGATGATTATCATTTTGGAATTTGGGTCAATTACCAACAACAGTTTGGTGCTATTGGAGATAAATTTTTAACTATTGGTGGACCAAGTTTTGGTTTCAATCTTGGTAAATATTTTTTCCTTGGTGGTGGTGTTTATTCTTCTTTTGGTCAACAAAATTTTGGTGGTGTTAATGACCATTCATTCGTATATGGCGGTGGGATTATGGGATTTCGTTGGAATCCTAACAATCCTGTTGTTTTTAGAACACAAGTATTGGTTGGAGCTATCGCATTTGACAGTATTTCAAGAAATATTCCAGGTCTTATTGAAAATCGATCAACATCATTAATAGTTGTTCCTGAAATTGCTTTTGATATTCGTTTAATAGGGTATCTATTTTTATCACTATCAGCTAATTATCGTTATGTACAGGAATTACCAGAAGAATGGTCTAAAATGAAGGGATTAGGTGCCTTATCTGGGGCTATAAGCTTAGGTTTATCTTTTTAATTTTTTACAAATTTAATCAAAATAAAAGCCTTTTCGTTAATGAAAAGGCTTTTATTTTTAATATAAATCATTATCATATAACAAACGATACATTCCATGGTTATAATTAATCACTTTAACATAATTCCGTGTTTCTTGATAATCTATTGCTTCTATAAACAAGTAATCGTCTTTAATATGTTTATATTTTTTACGCCAACGATTTACTGCTCCAGGACCTGCGTTATAGGCAGCCAAAGATAACAATACATTTCCATCCATCATATCATACATTTTTTTATGGTAATAAACACCCATCCTCATATTATCATAAAAATCATAATTTAATAAGCAGGGTTTTTTGAGCCAACGCTTGATATCTACAGCTGTATAAGGCATTACTTGTGCAAATCCGACAGCACCCACTTGTGAATAAACTCTTTTTCTAAAATGACTCTCTGCCATAAAAGAAGATAACATCCAATAAGCTAAATCTTCATCATTATCTACCCATTCTTTAATCAATCCAAATTCTGGTTTTGGGAAAATAACTTCTACTATTTCTTTTGGATAATTTGGTACATAAGTAGATCCAAACTGATCTCTAATATAAAAATACATTCTAAAAGCCAAATAACCTTCTATATCACTATTAATAAAAAGATCTCGATATTTATAATAATAACGAGCTGTATCATGCCAATTATTATTCGTTTTCATTACTGTTAGTACAGCATTTTCTATATAATCTTGTGTTTCAGGAGCTAAATTGCTCATTTGTGTTGAATATTTTTCTAAAATAGAAATTTTTGAAACACTCTTCAAATCTGCATAAACAATTTTATTAAACGCTTTTTGATCTGCATTTAATTTTTGATGATCTACATACTGAGAAAGCTCACTATCCACTAAAAAAGATTTGTAAAGCATTAATCGATCTTGTAACTTAAACTTAGGAATTTGTATCAAAATATTTTTGACTGCTTTCTCAAAGATTTCTCTAAATTCATTTCTCATTGCTTTTTCTTTATTCTTGGCTACAATACCAGAATAACCAAAAGCATCTTGAAAAATCAATCTCAAATAATTTCTATAGGCTTCTTCTTTTTTACCAAAATGCTCTTTAATCAAACCATGCATAAGAATAACTCGAGAATTTGTTGGATTAACAGATAAACCCAAATCTATAGCAATTTCAGCCTTTACCATATCATTCCGTATCAAAGCTCTAAACACTTGCAAATGTTGATCAATTACAAGTGTTTTATAATTTTTTTTGTACCAAGAAAGAACATAATCTGGGTCTTTATGAAATTCTATTCCATTTTTAGCTCTTTGGTAGAATTTTTTTTGATAATAATAATCTGCTTGTACAGCGACAATATCAGCCAACGCAGTTTTCTTTTTTCCTATCAAATACTCATATACATAGATATAAAATTCAAGACTAGATTTGGGATTTTCAATAATATAATCATACAATAAAAGAATAGAATCATTTTTATTGCCATCTAATTGCATTTTGCGAGATAAAATTTTTGTATAGTATTCCGAATCATTAAATAATTTTTTATATCTTTTAGCAAATAATAACGCTTCATCTCTGTAAGTCTTCACTCTAAGATTCATTTCAACAAGATTTGTCAGATCTTTTTTATTATTATATTTTGCTGGATCTAAATTATCTAATATATCAACATAAGCTAGGTTTTTAACAAATTCTTGCTGATGATTAATAATATTTTGTATATTATATGATTTACCTAATTTGTTTTTAGCCAGTTCTACCCAAGCCTCACCTGGTTGTGATAAATTTTTATCTAATATTAACATTGCTTCATAATTTTTTGAAGACCAGAGTGCAGAAAAAAGTTCTTTATCCAAGTAAATACGAATAGGAGAATCATGGGGTACAAGAACTACAATATCAAGAATTGCTAATTCTTCTTCTGGAGTCAGTATATTGGGATCATCTAATTCTATCAATACTTGTAGATATTTTCTAACATAAAAAGGGAAAATATAACTGTATTTTTTTGATCCATATAATTTTTTAGCATCAATAAGATAAAATTTTTGAAAAGATTTTTTATATTCTCTAAGTTCCAAATAGCTACTAGCCCATATGTATTGTAATTCCAAAGTATTAGCTTTAAAAAGAGAGTTTTCAAAAATTTCAACAACATTTCGATAGTGGCCTTTTCTATAAGAGACAAGTGGGTCAGATAGAACTTGTTCATAAGATATATTTTTTTCACTTTTAGCACAAACAGAAAAACCTAACACAACAGTTAATAACAATAGTTTTTTTTTCACTACCACTCCTCTATAAAATATCAATTAGTATAAAACACAGAAAATGTTATGTCAACTATAACAATATTCAGAGAAAAATGGATTGTTTTTTATATTTAATATATAATAGTAAGAATATCTATATCAAGGAATATTTTATGAAAAAGATATTATTATTTTATTTATTTATCCCTTCTATTATAATTTTTGCTCAAGAGGATATCTCTCAAAATATATATACATCTTTGGAAGGTATTTGGAATTCTCCTTCAAATGGTGATATGAATATTATTCTCAATATCACTAGTAAAGGAGAATTCACATTATCAATTACTCAATCTTTTAATTTTACAAATAAGATGACAAGAGAGCACTCCAAAGCTATGAAAAAATTAATACCTGAAACAGGTTATTTTAAAATAATAGATATTTTCAATCAGAATGAACCTTTTAATGTAAAAATGGAAATTCTATGGAATGGAGAGCTATCCACTAATAATTTGGAAATAAATGAGAATAAAATTTTTATTATCAATACAAATAGCAATCTTAGTGAATTATTTCTTTCACGCTAACTTTTTAGAATTAGTACTCTCGGTAATCCTGATAAATCATCAACTAGTTCTCTATTAACGAATTCGTTCTCTGCAAATAATTTAGAAACTTTTTCATGTTTGTGATCTATTTCTAAAAAAATAGCTCCATCTTTTGCAAGATGTTTTTTGGCAAATTTGGCAATGGCTTTATAAAAAATCATCCCATCTGCTTCTGCATATAATGCTGTGTGTGGCTCAAAATTTTTCACATGACTATCCAGTAACATCATATCATTATCATCTAAATAAGGTGGATTGGACACAATACAATCCCACTCTCCTAATTCTTGCCACAAAGATTCATCCAGAAAATCTTTTTGTTCTACTTGTACATTTTGAGAAGAAATTCCTAGATATTTTTTTGATCTTTTAAAAGGTGCATCAAAAATATCTATTCCTATTATTATTGCATGAGAAAAAAGTCTATGCAAAGACAAAGCTACAATTCCTGTTCCTGTACCAATATCTAAAATACGAAAACTTTTTTCTTTAGAATAATGTTTTCTAACTGCTTCTACAAGAATTTCTGTATCATATCTAGGAATTAATGTTTGTTCTGAGACAGGAAATTTATCTTGATAAAAATAACTATATCCCAAAATATAAGCTAAAGGTTTACCTGTTTTTCGTTGTTGAATAATTTCTTTAAATCTAATGTATTGTTTATTTGTTACTTCTGTATTTTTAGCCAAAGATATTTCATGTCTATGTAT
Source organism: Spirochaetota bacterium (assembly GCA_030154445.1). Classification (NCBI taxonomy): domain Bacteria; kingdom Pseudomonadati; phylum Spirochaetota; species Spirochaetota bacterium. Next base: position 183,188 of record JAGUQW010000004.1, read on the forward strand.
ATTCATTATATCCATGATTATCCGTGATAACTCTTCTTCTCTTTCTACAAAAATATCTTGATTTAATTGTATTCGACCATACTCTAATAATTGCGTTATTGTTTTTTTCATAAAATATTATAGCATATTTTGACACTTTATATTGAATTTTTACAAGAAACATAGTATTATTTATAAGTTATAGAGGAAAATATGAAAAATGCATTAATTACTGGTAAAACAAATAATCCATCTCTTGCTCCTATCTTCAAACAATTACAAGAAGAATTACTTCTTCTTGGCACTAATTCTTTTATTATTCATCCGCAAGAAGATATCTTACCAACTCAAAAATTTGATATTATTTTTTCTGTTGGTGGCGATGGTAACTTCGTAGGAGCATCTCGTAAATATGTTCATTATAATGTTCCTATTATTGCTATCAAAGGGGGAAATATTGGATTTCTAACTAATATTGATTCTAAAGATTTCAAAACAGAATTACCAAAATTATATCAACCCAATAACAAATGGACAAAAAGATTGTTACTTTCTGGACAAAAAGATAACGGCGAACAATTAATAGCATTAAATGAATTTCTTTTTTCATCAGAAAAGAAAGGTTCAATTTCTGTATTTACTATTTGTATCAATGACGAGCAAGTAATGTATATTCGTGCTGATGGTATATTGCTTGCATCTCCAACAGGATCTACTGCATATAACATTTCTGCTGGAGGACCTATTTCATTGCCTGATATGGAACTATTAACGATCACTCCGGTTTGTTCTCATATTTTAGGAGAACGCCCTTTAGTAATTGATTTGAAAAATAAAATAACTATTATTAATCATTCTGAACAAGCCAAAATATGGGCTGATGGACAAGAATTTATAAGTTTTCACGACAATGAATCGTTTACTATTACAAAACCTTTTTATATTAATAGCTTATATACTTCACCAAAAGATTTTTTCAATATCTTATCTCGTAAACTCGGGTGGAGATCAGGAATGATTAAAGATTAAATTGTAGGAATACTCATGTTAGAAAGAATATCTATCAAAAATTATGCTATTATTGATAATTTAAAATTAGATTTCCATAAAGGATTTTCTGTATTTACAGGTGAAACTGGAGCTGGAAAATCTGTGTTAATTGGAGCTTTGGGTTTGTTACTCGGTGCACGCAGTGATTCTTCTATGATACGGTCTGATGCTGAACATATGATTATAGAGGGTGAATTTTCTATCTCTGATTTGGAGATCCAAAATTATCTTTCTGAATTTCATATTGATGATCCTTCAAATATTATTATTAGAAGAGAGATATCTCAACAAGGCAAAAATCGTGTTTTTATTAATGGAAATCAAGAAACTTTATCCAAATTAGAAGAAATAGGAAATAGACTTGCTGACATGCACGGTCAACATGATCACCAACTTCTTCTTAACAAAAAAATACACGGCGATGTTCTTGATTCATTTGCTAATTTAATAGATTTACAAAAAGAATTCGAAATAATATATCAAGAAACACTTCTAAAATTAGAAGAAAAAAATATTTTAGAAAAAAATGCTGATTCATTAAGACAAGAAAAAGATTATTATAATAATGTATTCAAAGAAATATCTAATGCTCATTTGAAAGAAAATGAAGAAGAAGAACTCGAATCTGAATTAGCTCAAATACAAAATAAAGAAAAAATTGCTGATGCTTTAAATATCGCTCATCAAGGAGTTTATGCTGCTGATATCAATGCCTCAATGATTTTGGAAGATGCTAAAAAAGCAATGAATAGCATTTCTTCTTTTTCTAAAAAATATGAAGAATTGTCTGAAATTTTAGAAGATGCTATTATTAAAACTCGAGAAAGTGGGCATTTATTATCTAGCTATGTAGAAGATAGTGATTTCAATACAGAAACACTAGATAAAACATTAGATAGAATAGCTTTTATTAAAGAACTAAAAAGAAAATATCAGAAAAATTCTATAGAAGAATTAATTACATTTGCTCAAGAATGTCAATTATTATTTGATAAAGCCTACAACCTAGACGAAGAAATCACAAAAATTGCTAAAGAATATCAAGATTTATTACTCAGACTACATCAAGATGCTTTAATATTATCCAAAAAGCGTCAATCTGCTGGTGTAGAGATGAGTACTAAAATTGAACAAGAATTATCTTTTTTAGGGATGGAATCTGCTAAATTTGAAGTGAAAATAACATATGCCAAACAAGATACTTCCTTTTTTATATTAAATAGTACCCCTGTTTATATTTCTGAAAAAGGGATAGATAGAATAGAATTTATGATGTCTTCCAATATTGGTGAAGCACCCAAATCTCTTGCAAAAATTGCATCTGGTGGAGAAATTTCTCGTATCATGCTCTCTCTAAAATCAGCTCTTGCCAAAAGTGATCTTGTAGGTACTGGTGTTTTTGATGAAATTGATGCAGGTATTGGTGGAATGATCGCTCATAATGTTGCACTCAAAATTCAGGAAATATCCAAATTAAGACAGATATTTTGTATTTCGCATTTAGCTCAAATTGCTTCTAAAGCAGATTTTCATTATCAAGTAAGAAAAGAAGACGACGGTAATCGTACTTTCACTAATGTTGTTCTCCTAAACAAAGAAGAGCGTATCAAAGAGATTGCTCGAATGCTTGGTGGTGAAGGAGAAAGCTCTGAAAGACTCGCTCGTGAAATGATAGGATAGGATAGTTTTAGAAAGATTATATATTCATTATTACAAAAATAAAAGCCCCTTATTCTAGGAGCTTTTATTTTTGTAATAATGAATATAATTGTAATTGTTGGATACAGATTGATTCTAAATTATAATTAATTTCTATCAATATTTGTCCATCAAGATTGTCATCCACAAAAATATCATAAGCATTTTCAAAAATATGCCTTTTATTTCCGAATACTTGATTGATTTTAGCACACATATCAACCAAGTTGATTTTTATTCCTTGTAGTATAATAGTCTGATTATCCAAAGAAATATTTTTGAGATTCGTAATAATATCGTGAAAATGTATTACTCTAAATAAAGAATCTTTATTCCATTGTAAAACTTGATCATCTTGTAATAATCGATGGTAAGGATGATACCTATATTCTTTATTTAAAACATCAGGAATATAAATGGGGTGAATTCCGTAGCCATGATCAAAAAATTGTACAAAAGAATAATAAAGAGAGAATACTTTATAAAGATCTGGATCTGTAGTATTGTAAGTAAAATTTCTTAAAAATCTTTTTTTTATTTTACTTGAGGCATCACAAATACCGTGAATACGTGCAAAAAATTGATACAGATAATCATGCTTAATTAATCGAGGATCATACAGATCTATATAAGTATCCAACCATAATTCTTTTACATCTAAAGAATTAAAATCTGTAAATTTTTCATCAAATATTAGCACATCATTATCAAAGTAAGGCATTATTGTTCTTAAAGGACTTTGGGAATAAGTAATAATTGCTATTTTTTGTGTATTCATTAATGAGCCTCGCTCCAATTATCTCCTACGCCCACTTCCACTTCTAAAACAACATCCAAATTTGCAACAGAAGACATGCTTGTAATTAAATCTTTTCGAAATTCATCTACAATACTCGGTTCTACTTCAAATAATAATTCATCATGCACTTGTAAAATCATAACAACTTTGTCCAAATATTTTTCATTGATCATTTTATCTACAGCTAACATTGCTAATTTAATAATATCAGCAGCTGTACCCTGTACCACAGCATTAATAGCAAAGCGAGAAGGGTGAGATAAATTAGTGATTTTATCAGGACTTTTACCTAGTAATTCTGGAGTAGGGCGTCTTCGTCCATACATAGTACTAACATAACCATGTTTACAAGCAAACTCTAAAGTTTCTAACATAAACTTTTGAATACCAGGAAATGTTTCAAAATATGAAGTAATAAAATCACGAGCTTCACCAAATTCAATATCTAATTCATTGGCCAAACGAAAGGCAGACATTCCATAACTAATACCATAATTTACTGTTTTGGCTGCTCGGCGTTGATCATCATTCACTTCACTTTCAGAAATTTTAAACATCTCAGCAGCAGTATATCTATGGATATCTCCACCACTAGTGAAATATTTTATCATTTTAGGATCTTTAGATAAAGATGCAAAAAGTCTTAATTCTATCTGTGAATAATCAGCACTTACTAATTTTTTACCTTCAGAAGGAACAAATGCCTTTCTAATTTCTTTTCCCAGATCTGTTCGTATAGGAATATTTTGTAAATTTGGATCTCCAGATGATAGTCTTCCCGTTGCTGTAACCGTTTGATGCAAGGTAGTATGAACTCTATTATTAGTATCTACTAATTTTGGTAAGGCATCTGTATAAGTACTTTTAAATTTAGATAAAGAGCGAAATTTCAATACCTCTTTAGGTAAAGGATGTACAAAACTCAAAGCTTCCAAGCTTTCTTCATCAGTAGAATATGATTTGGTTTTAGTTTTTTTATGAGGTTTCAATCCCAAATCTTCAAATAATATTACTCCTAACTGTTTTGGAGAAAGAATATTAAACTCTTTTCCAGCTATAAGATATATTTTTTGTTCTAAAGCACTAAGTTCTTTTTCTAATGTTACTGAAATAGATTGTAATAATTCTGTATTTAAAGCAACACCTTTAATTTCTAAATTTGCTAAAATAGGGCGTAAAGGCATATCAATATTATAATAAATTTTACCCATACCATTAGCAACTATTGTTTTACCAAGTTCTTGTTTTAATTCATAAAAAACACGAGCCGTTGGGTCATGTTTGCCCAAATATGCCAAACTCAAATTTTCAACAGCATATACATTTCTGGCAGGATCTAGTAAATAAGCCATAATTTTTATATCATCACAATTAGGTAATATAATATCATAAAAATGAAAAAAATGAATAAGTTTTTTTTGATTAAATACTATTAGTTTTTTTTCATTTTCTTGTAATGCCTCAAAAAACATGATAATCATATTTTTAAACTCTTTAATTCTAGAAAATTCTAAAGAAAAAACTTCTTCTGTAGACGCAAATTGTAAAGATTCTCCTACAATTTGTAAGCCCACTCCTATTGATTTACTAAGAATATCCAAAGTAGACAAAGAAAATTCTTTAATTTCTACAGTTGATTCAGCTCCACCAAATAAAGATATTTCATTATCTTTATCAGAAGTAGTTCCTTTTGCATAAGACAATTCTTTTAACAGAGAATATAGCTCCAACTCCTGCAGTTTGTCTATAAATTTTGTGGTAGTTAAATGATTGATCGTAAGAATATCTTCATTAATATGAGGGATTGTAACTTCCAAATCTTCTTTTAGATAAATTAAATCCAAACTCATAAATCCATTTTCTTTACTTTCTATTAATTTTTTAGCTAATGTCGGTTTGATAGAAGATATATTTTCATAAATATTTTTTAGACTATGATATTCATTAATTAAGGTAACAGCACCTTTTTCTCCTATTCCTTTAATACCAGGAATATTATCAGATACATCACCTAAAATTGCTAAATAATCTGAAATTTCTTCTGGGTAAACACCTTTGTATTCTTTTACTCCATCTCTATCTAAAAATCTTGTCCCATCTGGAGAATTTTTATCAGGTAAAGCCACGACAACATTATCTTGCACTAGTTGTAAGAGATCTTTATCACCTGTAAATATGATAATATCATACTCATTTTTGTATTTTTTAACTAGAGAAGCTAACACATCATCTGCCTCATGACCAGAAACAGTAATCCCAGGAATATCTGCACATTCTAAACATTCTTTTGCAAGAGGCATCTGAGCAATCAAATCTAATGGGGTTTCTTTACGAGTAGATTTATATTCGCTATATGATTTTGTTCGTTCTAATGAAGATCGAGGAACATCAAAAGCTGCTACAATACTATGACAAGGATATTTTTTAATCAAATTAAAAAGCATTCTCAAAAAACCAAAGACAGCACTAGTTGCTTGACCTGATTTTGTATGAAGAGGATTTCGCATCATAGCATAATAAGATCTAAAAAGTAATCCTGAAGCATCTACGAGTATTATTTTTTTCTTCATTACATCATTCCTTGTAGTAATATTATATTAAATAGTATAACACACTTTATTTATTATGAGAATAAAATATATTATATTTAAAAGAAGAAAAGGATATAAATAAATTATATCCCCTCCGCAAAAGATAGGTATGAATATTGATAAGGCTGGTTTGATATGATACTCATAGAAAAGTGTTTAACTGATGAGGTGTGTTATACACTCATATGAAAAATACACAATTCTTTTTAAAAAAGACAATTTAAAGAAAAAATTATTTAAAGAAAAAAACGAGGTGGCTGAGGAAGAGCCGACCTCGTTTATTCACCAAAATGAATTTTACAAATTGGGAGGGGGAAAAATTATAAAAAATATCTTTGTTTTATAAAAAATCGATATATTAAATTATAATCTTAATAGTTCACAAAAAAAACCTTTCCATCATAGGGAAAGGTTTTTGAAATTTATAATATTAAATTATCATTGATACCTTTTAAGGAATCATTAATAAGAGCTGACGCTTCTAATTGAATACGATCATGTTGTTGTTGTTGTTTCAAAGAATAAGCCTTACGCTGTGGTGAATTATCCAATCCCACAGTCATATTCAAATAGAGTTGATCATTAATAAATAAGTTTTTAAAATAACCTTCTCTATAATAAGCAAGATCCATTCTAAACCATTTCCAGCCTACACCAATACCAGTAGTAATAAAAGAATCATAAACACCTACACGAAGATCCAAAAAGTTAAATAATTTAACTTCAGTACCTACTCTCATTTTATTGATCCATGATTCATATTTATTTACAACATTCTCAAATTCTAAATATAAGCCAACTTCTTGAATAAATTTATTAGCAAAATAAAATCTATAAGAAGCACCAAAATCTAAGGATAAAGGAATTTTTGAATTTTCAATTCCAACACTTATACCATCTGTATTTTTCCAACGATATCCAGTAGAAAAAGCATCACGAACAGAAAGACCAAAAATAAAATTTTCTAATCTTAATGCTGCTCCAAAATCAGAAGATATACTACCTGCTTGATAGATTTGAGAGGAAATATTAGAAAAAGAATTGCCTAATTGATCTACTGAAACAAAATCATCCCCAGAGCTAACTTTAAAACGTTGTGAAAATCGTAATGTAGCACCTAAAGACAATCCTGAAACTTTGTCTATACTTGCAAAAGGAATTCTATAACCATACGCAACATTCACAGTAATTTCTGCCGTTGCATCAAATTTTGCTTTAGGAATTAATGTTTTTGCTAGATCTGGATTTTTTTGTAGTTCTGTAGCAAATTTTTCTATATCTTTATCTGTTAAACCAGCCTTGAGAAAATCTTTACCTAGATATTTTTTTACTATTTCTACAGCTTGGTCTACAGAAATTTTGTCTCCAAATTTTAGCAATTCTGAACCTGTAGCAACAAGATTATTCATACTTACATTAATACCATTTTTTGACAATATATTGTTGGGATTATCAACAACTGCTATCTGAGTATCAGCAGAAGTTGTTGTCCAAAAACCAAATCCTTTACCCATATAACCTACATTTAATGGTCCATTGATTCCTATTGTTGGAGCTTTATTAATTAAACTATCATAATCAATAGAATGAAAACTTGTTTCATCAGAAGAAATATTACCAATATTTTTCAATACACTAAACATTTCAGGATTCATAGCGATTCCTAAGGAAAGAAAAGGAGCGATATCATGATCTGTCATCAAACCCAAAGCTGCAGGATTATGTATAGCAGAAAAACTATATCCTATTGTAGACACACCAACGCCACCCATACCCATTGATACAGCATCTTTGTATATACGTTTTTCAGACCTTGTTGCATGTAAATCTGCAGTGAGCAATACATAAAAACACCCTAGTAAGATTATTATCTTTTGTTTCATAAAAAAATACTCCTAGCATACATATTATTTATAATTTGAAAAATCAACTATAATACACACTTATTATAATTTATTTTTTCATAAATAGCAATATCAGATATGACTATTTATTGAATTAGAGATGCAATTTGTATATTTATCATAATTATATCTTAATTTATTTTTATTTCGGTATCTTTCTCTTAAAATTATAGTAAATATACAAAAAAAACATTTTTTTAATTACATAATGCAAATATTAGAAAATTCCGATATTATATAGTACAATTATATAGAATAAAATATTATAGTTTTGCAAGGATATTTGAATGTTACAAATTGAAAAAAAATCTCATATACATTTTATAGGTATCGGTGGCGTTGGAATGTCAGCTTTGGCTATTATCCTCAAACAACAAGGCTATTTTATATCTGGTTCTGATAGTAGTGAATCTCAAAACACTAAAAAACTTTCTGATTTAGGGATTTATATTACTATTAATCATTCAAAAAAAAATATTTCTAAAAACATAAATTATGTTGTGTATACTAACGCTATTTCTGATTCTAATGTTGAATTTTTATATGCAAAAGAATTAAATATTCCCTTGATTGTGAGAGCAGAAATGCTCAATTTTATTGGATCACATTTCTTTAGCATTGGTGTATCTGGTACACATGGTAAAACTACCACTACCTCTATGACAGCAAAAATATTTCTCTCTGCTGGTCTTGATCCTACTTTAGCCGTTGGTGGTTTTCTCCCAGAAATACAAGGAGCAGGATACAAAGGTTCTGGCGATACGATGATCTATGAAGCATGTGAAGCCTTCGGTTCTCTAAATTACCTTTATCCTGATGTAGCATTAATTACTAATATTGATGAAGATCATCTTGATTTTTTCAAAAATCGGCAAGAAGTTGAAGATTTGTTTTTAGAATATCTCAATAATCATTTGGCTCCCAAATCACTGTTGGTTTGGAATGCCGATGATGAATGTCTTGCAAATGTCGTTTCAAAAAGTAATACAACTAGAAAAATTTCTGTATCTATTCGAGCAAATCAAGGTGATTTTTGGATTAAGAATATCACTCTTCACGAGCAATCTTCTGAATTTGATGTATATTTTGGTGAAGATTTTATAGGACATTTTATTCTTGGTGCACCAGGGATACATAATGTTTCTAATTCTTTATTAGCTATTGCTATTGCCAAAATACAAGGTATTGATAATATTTCTATTATTAAAGCCTTAAAAGATTTTCAAAATGCAAACAGACGCTTTGAAATAAAAAATACTTCAAAAAAATTAACTATTATTGATGATTACGCTCATCATCCTAGAGCAATATTGCTAACCTTAGAAGCAGCTAGAAAAATTGCTACAACAAATAATGCCAAACTAATTGCTATTTTTCAACCACACTTATATTCACGAACACAATATTTTTACAAAGAATTTTCAACTTCATTATTACTTGCAGACAGTGTGATTCTTACTGATATATATGCGGCTCGTGAAACAAATGATCATAATATTTCATCTCAATTGATCTATGATGAAATATATAAACAAAAACAAATGGATAATTTGATTTTTGAATCAGAGTTTAATAATATTGTTAATATTGTTAAAAAAATTACTTTAAATCAAGCGTCTGTCGTAATAACATTAGGAGCTGGTGATGTTTGGAAAATTTCAGAACAAATTTGTTCTTAATTTAATTTTAGTTTTTTTATTAACTACTCCTATATTTGCTAAAACTAATTCATTTTCTATTAATGGTTATGATTTTGATCAACAAAATATTAATTTTAACAAAGGTCTTAGATTACAAGGTATTGGAGATTATTTCTTCAAAAAAAAATCTTATGCACAATCTGTTCCTTATTATCAAGAGGCTTTGGAGTTAATACCTACAGAAGCAGATATCACCTTTAAGCTAGCTGAAGTTTATCAAAATCAAAAATTATGGCGTTTATCTATTCTTTATTACAGAGATACTATAGAATTACTAAAAAAAAAGGTTAACTTTAACAAAAGTCAATTAAATAGCTATATTGCTAATATTAGAATTGCTTATATTTATCATTTACAAGGAGACAAAGACCAGTCTATCACTCTACTAAACTCTATTAGAGAAGAAAGCTCTTTATTGTTATCTTTGTATCCAGAAGCATGGGAAGAATTAAAAAAACTCAATGATATTTATCCTACTACTGCAGTTCGTAAAACAAATTTATAATTATTTCAAAGAGGAAGAATGTCATCTATAATTTTAATTTCAGCATCTATAATTTTAAGTAGTATTATATCGATTTTATTATTTAAAAAAATCAAACAACTTTCTCCACAAAATGGAGGAAGTAAGTCATTTCAATCTATGTCTAAAGAAGAATCTATCAAATATATTTCTCAAAAAGCAGACTTAACAGATGAAGAGTCTGCTGGTTTAGAGGTTCTTTTTGAACTCGTTTCTAGTATTCGTCTTTATACTGCATTTGAAGATGAAGAAATCTCCAAAAAATGGCTTATTACCTCTCGTAGAGCTATTAGCAAATCAGAACAATTTGATCCTGTGACAAAAGAAGAGCTGGAATACACTGCTTATGAAATTCATAGAAAAATTAATAACAAATATCACTTGATGCACCCTAGTGTAAAACATATTTCTGATGTTGCTCTTGGTCAAATAATGTCATTAAAAATATCAGATAAAATAAAAATACAAGGTGAATTAATAGATACTAATTTTCATTCTTTGTCTATATTAGTTACAACACCTCTTCCTATTAGTTCTTTAAAACTTATCAAAAAACAAGTATATGTTTCTTTTTGGAAAATCATGGATGCTTGTTATGGTTTTAATGCATCTATTAATACTGTAGAAAAAAATAAACAGAATAATATTCTTCACCTATCTGTACCTCGAGAAATATCATGTATTCAAATAAGAGAATATCCAAGACAAAATACTGAAATACCTATTAAATGTAGACAAGGGATATTATCTACAGACACAGATACAGGAGCTTTACAAGAAAGTTTTAGCGGTGTATCATTTGGTATTGTTAATGATATAGGATCTCGAGGATGTAGTATTATTTCACACCTACCGATTCCTGAAAATACTATATTAATAATAGAAATTCCCTTATTTAACCAAATTTATCATATTAAAGGAATTATTCGAACTGTTATAAATCATAGTGAAGTATTCACATTACATATGGAATTCCACGAAGATACGCCTAAAAGTATTATTTTAAAAATATATCATTATATTTTTGCAGAAAACACATCTAACTAAAATTATTATTAAGGATTTTTTATGAAACATCTAAAAAACACATCTAGTCTTATTATTTTTGGGATTTTTCTTATTTTTGCTATTCAAAACAACATTTCTGTGGATTTTAAATTTTTAATGTTTAAAATACCCCAAATTCCTTTGTTTGTCATTAGTATTGTTATCTTTATTATTGGCTTTATTCTTGGTAGAATAACAGAGTGGTTTTCTTACTTGTTTAATAGTCGTTCAGAGAAAAACGAGAAAAATAAATAATCTACTTTTTTATAGTATAGGAGTTTGATTTGGCTAAATCAAAATCAGCTTTTTGTTGTGGTTCTTGTGGTTATGAAACCGCCAAATGGTTAGGAAAATGTCCTTCTTGTTCCGAATGGAACACTTTCAAAGAAATATTTTTAGGAAAAAATTCCTCTAAAAAAGCTAGCGGTAGTTTTAGTGCTAATATCCAAAAAGCTGTTCCTGAGAAAATAACTACTATTACTTCTAGTCAAGCATCTCGTACTTTATCTGGTATTTCTGAATGGGATAGAGTTTTGGGTGGTACTGTTCCCGGTCAAGCTATTCTTATTTCTGGAGAACCAGGAATAGGAAAATCTACCTTATTATTACAAATCGCTAACAAATTAGCAGAGCAAGGAACTGTACTTTATATTAATGGTGAAGAATCTTCAAATCAAGTCAAACTTCGTGCAGATCGATTGGATATTAATTCTGATAATCTTTTTTTATACTCAGAAACTGAGATTGAACATATAACAAAAACAATAGAAGAAACTAATCCTTCCTTTATTATTATTGATTCTTTACAAACACTATCAAATGAAAATATTGAATCTTCTCCCGGCTCTCTTCCTCAATTAAGAGAATGTACTCATCAAATTGTGAATTTATGTAAAAACAAACAGATCACTTCCCTTCTTGTATCACATGTTACTAAAGATGGTTCTATTGCTGGTCCTAAAGCTATTGAACACCTCGTTGACACCGTATTATTTTTGGAAAGTGACACAAGAGGTATTTATAGAGTCTTAAGAACTTTTAAAAATCGTTTTGGTGCTACTGATGAAGCTGGGTTTTTTGAAATGCGTAGCAAAGGACTAATGCCTGCAGATGATTTATCTGAAGCTTTTTTATCTATTCATGAAGATCCTGTTTTTGGTTCTGCTATTTATGCAAATGCTGAAGGACAAAGAGTCTTTCCTATAGAAATACAAGTGCTTTGCCATCATACCAATCAAAATTATGCTAAAAGAACCGCTGAAGGATTAGATAATAATAGACTTACCTTATTATCTGCTGTAGTAGAAAAACAATTGCGTATCCCTCTCTCTAAATATGATATTTATGCGAATATCACAGGGGGATTAGAAATCAAAGATAGAGCTATTGATCTTGCATTGGTTGCAGCCATGTGTTCTTCATTCAAAGAAAAACATATTGACGACAGAAGTGTTTTTATTGGTGAAATAGGACTTACAGGAGAAATACGACCTGTGAGAAATATAGAAAAAAGAGTAAAAGAGCTGTATCGATTGGGGATGAAAAATATCTACATACCTTATAGCAAAAAAGATATGACTGAACTAAAAGATTTTCCTACAAAACAAATTCGCCATATTAATGAGATCTTTACAATTTTATTTTAATAATCTCATATAATAACTACACAATCTATTGATTAAATAAAAATATTATTGTATAATATAAAATACATGAAACTATAATAAAAAGGAAGTTTTTTGAATGCGAAAACCCAATAACTTTAGAAGACCCGAAAATAAAGATCAAACCAAAATCAATGAGCATATTCACGCACCACAACTAAGAGTTTTAGATCCAGAAGGTGAGGCTCTCGGTGTTATGTCTTTAGCAGATGCATTAGCCAAAGCAGAAGAATTATCTTTAGATCTTGTAGAAATTTCTCCAACAGCTGTGCCACCTGTTGCTCGTATTGTGAATTATGGAAAATTTCTATATCAAAAAGACAAAAAAATAAAAGAAGCTAAGAAAAATCAGAAAATTGTTGAAATGAAAGAAGTTAAATTTGGACCTCATATTGATGTACATGATTTTGACTATCGTATCAAAAGAATTCAAAATTTTCTTGCTAAAGACGATAAAGTTAAAGTTAGTATTCGTTTCCGTGGTAGAGAAATGGCTCACACAGAAATTGGTTTCGAACTGGTCAAAAGAATCGTAGAACAAGTTGGCGAAAATGTCGTTGAAAAACCAGCTAAAATGGAAGGAAGACAAATTCTAATGTTTTTAGCTCCACCAAAATCATCAAAAAAATAACTAAAAACTTTTAGAAAAATTGGAGATATTCATGCCAAAAATGAAAACCAATCGTTCTGTCGCAAAGCGTTACTCTATTTCTTCTTCTGGAAAAGTACGTCGTAGCAAATGTGGCAGACGTCACCTTCTTGAAGGTAAATCCCCTAAGGTAAAACGCACCAGCAAAGGTCTTGTTGAAGTGCGTAAAAAATTAGCGGACAAAATCAAATTAATGATGCCTTACGTATAAATTGATTTGTAGATCGAAAGATCTTCTTGGTATTTGAATGGGACGGGTGTCCATTCGAAGCCTATTGTTGTTAGTGTAAGGCACTACAACAAAATAATTTTAAGGAGTAACCATGAGAGTTACCACTTCAAAAACAACCCGTGCACGCCATAAAAAAGTTTTAAAGCGTGCCAAGGGTTTTAAAGGTGCAAGAAGCGTTCGTTTTAATGTTGCTAATGAAACATTACTACACGCAATGCGTTATGAATCTATCCACCGTCGTACAAGACGTCGGGATATCAAAAGATTATGGATAACTCGTATCAGTGCTTTTGTAAGAGCTGAGGGGATCACCTATTCTAGATTCATGGAAGGTCTAAAAAAGGCCAACGCAGCTATTGATCGTAAAATACTCGCTTGGTTATCTATTAATGATACTCCTGCAATGAGTGCTTATGTTGTATTATCCAAAAAAACTCTTGGTGTATAATTTTCAATCAAATACTAGAGAATATAAAAAAAACCTTATCTATAAAGATGAGGTTTTTTTGTTTTATATTACTCGTGATTTGAATCCTAACCACCTCTTTTAGAAGGTGTTGTTCTTGAAGCTGGTCTTGGTGCAGCCATAGGTTTGTATGATTTTTGTCCGAAACCTTGCTTATTACCCCCACCTGGATTACTACTAAAACCTGCTTCTCCAAATTTTGGAGTAGTATTGGGTTTTTGATCTGACATTGAAGTCTCCTTTGTGATTTTTATAGAATTATCTCATTTATTTTCTTTGATCTCTTTAATATACGAATTTTAAATTATCAAAACTCAGTGTTATAATAAGCTCATCTATTTTTATATAAAGAATAGAAAAATTACTGATTTGGAAGAATTTCTTCATTAAAATCCACAGAATATTTTTTTCTTTTATTACGATAAGGATAGAGGGGAAATTTGTCTATTCTATAAAACATACCTGATGCTTTGATTTCCATATCAAACAAAATTTTATTATTGGGCGCTAGCTCTAAAATGCGACGTGGATAACTATGACCATAAAATATTAACCAGTTCTCCAAATTTGGTCCGGAAAGATCTATATCACCAACATATTGAGAATACGATTCGTTCTTATCCAAAAACTCTCTAACCACTTTTGCTTGTTTAGTTTGATGATTAAAAGAATATTCTAAAACACGAGATCCAATAGGATTGGCTCGACCTTTAGATCTATTATCAAACAAAATAATATTACCATTTTTTTTCAAAAATAAAGCATGTTGACCTTGTGGACCATATTGTTTAGTAGTCATCATTCGAAATTTTTGTAAGGATGGAATATCTACTAAATATAAAGAAGATTTTGGTTTTTTACCATAGCCAACACCTTCCTCTGTTTTTAGATTATTATTAACTAGAAACCATTCTAATTTCCATTCTTTAAATTTTATTGCTAACAAACCTAAATGTCTCAAAGACAGATACAGTCTATCATTATTTTTATCATAGACCAAAGAATTAGCGTGTGCCCAATCAATACGCTTTGCTTTTCCTTTGTTAGTATATATATTTTCATCATCATAAATCATATTTTTTAATAACGGTTGATCTTCTACAGAAGTAGCTTGTTTTATTAACTTTCCTATAGATAATTCTCTAATAATATTTTTATTTTCATTCAACTCAAATACCATATCTTCCCAACCCCATTGGGAATTACCAAGAATAATCTCTCGTCCATTTAAGCTATTCACTGATTCATGATGCACATCATATTCTTTACTAAATATGATATTACCTAATAAATCTCTTTTTATATACATTTTATTGTTACTAATATATAAGATATAGACATTTTTACTATCAACTTCCATTCTCATTACTACAGGCTTTTCTTTATTATTATTATACAGATACCGAATATCTCCTTTTTTATCAAATCCTATAATTTCATTTCCATTAGGAAAACTAGAAAAATATAAATTATAATCAAATATTGAGTCTGGGGGTAATATATTTTTATTCACGGTAGACTTAATAGTCATTTGTGTGTTTAGTTTTTTGGAATTTCGAATATCTATCTTGGCTGTGATAATCTCATATGTTTGGGAAGAATTATTTTGTATTATTATTATTTTATTAGTATAATTCTCATACAGTCCATGAACAGGCATGTTTATACCATAATCAACTGGATAAGTAGTCGCTATAGAGTCTCCTGGAACTTTACCTTGGACAATAATTGTTATTGGTGTTGTATTCGTTGTTGCTAAAACAACAATTGCAGATAAAGGAGTATACCCTAAAGGATTCAATATTATTAACAACTTATTTTTTTCATTTGCTAAAGTGTTAAAATTAATAGTAAAAATAAAATAAAATAAAATTATAAAAAATTTCATCCCCCCCCCTTTTTTTTACAATGTAACATTATAGAATATTATTATTTTTTCTACAAATTATTGAATCTATTATATTGTAAAAATATTAAAAATATGTTAGAATTCAAAAAGGAGTTTATCATGTCAAAGTATATATTTGTAACAGGTGGTGTCGTATCTTCATTAGGTAAAGGTATTACTGCATCAGCTATAGGTGCATTGATTCAGGCTGGCAAATATTCTGTAAATATGATGAAAATAGATCCTTATCTTAATGTCGATGCTGGTACTATGCGTCCCTATGAACATGGTGAAGTTTTTATTTGTGATGATGGTACAGAAACAGATCTTGATCTTGGAAATTATGAAAGATTTCTACAAATCAAAACTACCAAAAATTCAGCTATTACTACAGGGCGTGTTTATCAAAAAGTTATTGAATCTGAACGTAGAGGTGAATATCTTGGACAAACAGTACAAGTAATCCCTCATATTACAGATGAAATTAAAAGACGTATTCGATCTTTTGACAAACATAATTCTGATATTTGTATTATAGAACTTGGTGGTACTGTAGGAGATATAGAGAGTGTGCCTTTTATAGAAGCTATTAGACAATTCTCTCTTGAAGAAGGTCATGAAAATGTTATGTTTATTCATTTGACTTTAATTCCTATGGTCACTGGCGGAGAACACAAAACAAAACCCTCACAACATTCTGTCAAAACACTTATGTCAGAAGGTATTCATCCAGACATGCTTGTATGTCGTTCTCAAGAAATTATTTCTGATGAAATAAAAGATAAATTAGCATTATTTTGTAATGTAAAAAAAGAATCTGTCATTTCTCTTCCTGATGCAAAATATAGTATTTATGAAATTCCATTGACTCTTCAACAAGAAAAAGTATTAGAAAGAATTGAAGATCGTTTAAATCTTCCTCTCAAAAAAGCAAACTTATCATCTTGGCAGAATATTCTAAAAAACATCAAAGAATCTACAAATACAATTGATATTGCTTTTGTTGGAAAATATTTGCAATTAAGTGATGCTTACAAATCTGTTCTTGAAGCTTTTGATCACGCTGGATATAATCACAAATATAAAATAAATTTTTGTAATATAGATCCCGAAGCATTAGAACAAAACGATAGTGTTACTTTAGATATGCTTACCAAAGCTAATGGTATTTTTATTCCTGGCGGATTTGGTACAAGAGGAATCAATGGTAAAATAGCAGCTCTTTCTTATGGAAGAATCAACAAAATACCTACTTTTGGTATTTGTTTAGGATTACAGTGTATGGTCATTGAATATGCTCGTAATATTCTCAAACTTGATGCAGATTCTGTAGAATTCACTCCTAATACCCCTAACCCCGTAATAGAAATGTTATCCAATCTCAAAAATATCAAAGAACTCGGCGGTACGATGAGATTGGGTGCTTATACTACGAATTTTGAGAGTAACTCTCATATTGCTAAAATTTATGGAGAAACTACTATTATCGAGAGACATAGGCATCGTTTTGAAGTAAATCCTATTTATACAGAACAATTAGAAAAGGCCGGATTAGTAATCTCAGGGCGAGGTCCGTCTAATCTTGTAGAATCTGTAGAGTTAGCAGATCATCCTTGGTATATCGGTGTACAATATCATCCTGAATTTTTATCTTCTCCTTTAAAAGCTCATCCTTTGTTCGATTCTTTTGTTAAAACAATCATTGACATTAAGGGAAAATAAGTTATTATATAAAAATGTTTAATATAAATAATTATACAATATAAAGAGAACTTAAAAATTCCAGAATATAAAGTGGAATCGTTATACCAAAAATTTTTGATGGATGATGTAGAATTTGCTCAAATAGTGGAAGATAAAATAAATGAATATGTTCAACATGGTTATAGAGTTTTTTCCCATCAACTAACTCTAAATACTGGGAATTTTATGATGGTACAAACTGTTTTCATCAAAGAAGAATAAAAAATAGTATAAATTAAGGATCATTCATGGCTGAATACACCATAGAAAGTTACACCCAAAGCGATAGTCAAACAACTTCGGCTTTTGTCAGAGATCTAGAAGGTAAATTAAACAGAAAACACAAAGCTGGCTATGTCTTGGCTTCTCATCAAATGGCTATGGAGAATGGTTTTATGTCAGCACAAGTTGTTTTTGTCAAGGACGCTTCCTCCAAATCAATAATACCATTAAAAACGAAGAATAAAAAATAGTATAAATTAAGGATCACTCATGGCTGAACATAAAGTATTGAATTGGAATTATGATCTAAAATCTAGTTTTACAATAGCTAATAAAATAGAAGATGCACTCAGAGAAAATGACAGAAAAGGTTTTAAAGTGCTTTCTCATCAAATGAGTTCTACAAGCAACTCTGATCAAAGTATGATAACAGTAGTGGTACAAATTGTTTTTATTAGAGAATAACATAACTATTAAATTAAAATAATTCACAAGGTGCATTTATGAAAGCCCTATTACTAGCAGGTGGAAAAGGCACAAGACTGTGGCCTATTTCTAAATCGCAGACACCCAAACAAGTTGTATCTCCTTTTGGTGATCAACAAAATCTCCTTCAACTTACTATTAATCGAACTCTTGAAATCGGATTTAATGCAAAAGATCTCTTTCTTGTAACGGCACAGAATCAAGAAAATATTCTCAAACAATATTGGGATGAAACCCAATTAAATGAAATTATTTCTGAACCAGAAGCCAAAAATACTGCTCCCGCAATTTTATTAGCAACTAAAAAATTATTAGAATTAAACACAGATCCCAATGAAGTTATTTATGTTTTTCCTTCTGATCATTACATGATAGATTTTGAACTAGATCTATCTATAGATTGTCGTGATAAGATATTTTGTTTTCGTATTATTCCTACGAGAGCAGAAACAGGATATGGATATATCAAAACAGAAACTAACGACACAATCAGTAAAGTGAAACAATTTACAGAAAAACCTAATTTAGAAACTGTAGAAGCGTGGTATAATGATTGGCTTCAATTTCCTAAAAATAATCAACAAGATAAATATTTTTGGAATTCTGGTATTTATGCCTTTTCTCTGAATTCCCTAGGATTGGCTTTAGAACAGATAGATCCAAACTTATATCAATTATGGAAAAGTGCTACTTATCAAAAATTTAAAGAACAATATTCAAAACTTTTGACCACACCTTTTGACAAATTTGTTGCTGAACAAGCTCACAATCTATACTCTGCTCCTTTATTAGCAAAAACATGGCGGGATGTTGGTACTTGGCAATCTGTATACGAAGCACTTGCTTCAACAGATTCTCAAGAAAATATCCATGTTGGATTAGGTCAAAGCATCTGCACATCGGATACTAATTCGTGCTTAATCAATAGTGATAAAAACATTACTATTGCTTGTGCTGGAGTACAAAATCTTGCCGTGATTATTTCAGGAGACAATATTTTGATCCTTGATAAAAAAAATCCTCAAGCAATGCAAGAAATCATTACACAGCTCCAAAGAAATCATAAAGATCTTATCTAATGATGATAATAAGTTTAATTTGTTTTATCTTTCTTGGTATTATTCTCTTAGTATATTTTCATAAGAAACAAAAAATTTCTATTGATCCAAAATATCTTATTCAAATAGAAGCATATCTTACTCAAGAATTAAATTTAGATGATAGTATCAAATTTATAGATTGTGTTCGCGAATTGAATATACATCTTGTTCAATTATCTCAAAAACAAAAAATATCCGTCCCTATGATTCATCTAACACATGAGTTATTAGGATTAATATTACAAGTTCCGCGTATTCCTGAACAAAATAATGATATTTTAGCAGCAATCAAACAAATTAGTACTATTACTCAAGTAGCAAATGATCTTAAATTATTTTTTCTTAAAAATATTAGTACTTTCAAAAAATATATATAATAAAAAAATACACACTTAATATGATGTGTATTTTTTTATCTTGTCAATAAATTTAATTTCTAATATATAATGCTGGTGGATTAATAATTTTATTATTAATCGTATTAATCATTAATTTATTGCCTAATAGTATTCCTTTGTACACCGTTTGTACATTACCTACTGTAGCAAATTCAATCCCATCACTACTTATACTGGTCATTAAAGTTCCTTCTTGCTGACCTTTTGGAGTAGAATTTTCAAAAAATGCTTCTTGATAAATATCTTCTTGGAGTATCAATACGTGTTTTTTTAACACTGGAATACTACTTGTAATATCCACATCTTCCCAAACCCAAACACCTAGTAAAGTAGTGCTCTGTTCTTGTACTACAGCAGAACATGATACTAATATTAATAAAGAAAATATAAACATTCCTTGTTTCATAACTTTTCTCCTAATTAAACATTCTTTGTATTAATAGTGTCGACTTTTCATCGTCCAAAACTTTAATAACTTTATATATTTAATAAATATTATATATATATGTATCTCAGATTTTGTAACTAGACAAACAATGTCCTTTCTGTTATAATATAACAATAAATTTATTAAGGATCATATATGTCTCAAGAAATCACACCAAATCCTAGCGATGAACATGGTATTCGTCTTCAAAAATTAGAAACATGGCAAAATCTAGGACACGATCCATTTACACCTAGAGCTAAAACTACTAGAACACATTTTTCTCAAGATCTTATTCAAATCTTTACTAAAGATACAGAGGCTACTGTAGAAGCTACTGTGGCTGGTCGTATCATGTTGAAAAGAGATTTCGGTAAAGCTGCTTTCGGATCTATTCGTGATGAAAATGGTACTATTCAAGTATATTTCAAAAAAGATATTCTCGGGGATCAAGTTTTTGAAGAATACAAGCTCTTAGATTTAGGTGATATTGTTTCTATTACTGGTAAAATGTTCCTTACCCAAAAAGGAGAGCCAACTCTTCAAGTCACTTCTTTTCAAATTCTAACTAAAGCTTTAAGACCTCTTCCTGAAAAATTCCATGGATTAGAAGATATCGAGACTCGTTATCGTAAAAGATATCTAGATCTTATTTCTAACACTCATATCAAAGAAAGTTTTATCATCCGCTCAAAATTAATACATACTATAAGAGATACTCTTTCCAAACAAGGTTTTCTTGAAGTTGAAACACCAATGATGCATCCTATTCCAGGGGGTGCAGCAGCAAAACCATTCATTACTCATCACAATTCTCTCGGAACTGATTTATACCTTCGAATTGCTCCAGAACTATATCTCAAAAGACTTGTTGTTGGAGGAATGCATAAAGTTTTTGAAATTAATAGAAACTTTCGTAATGAAGGAATTGATACGACTCACAACCCAGAATTTACTATGCTTGAGCTTTATGAAGCGTATTCTGATTGGAGAGGTATTGTCGATCTCTTTGTAAATTTAGTCAAAACCGTGGCTCTTTCTATTAATCAAAGTACCAAACTAAGCTACCAAGGTACAGAAGTAGATATTGCACAATGGAAAGAAATTTCTTATTCTGATGCACTAAAAGAAAAAGGTATAGACCCCGAAAAAATCACTACAAGAGAACAAGCTCTTGAAATTGCTAAACACCACCATCTCGAGATTTCAAAAGATATGGGTAAATGGGGAATATTAGCTGTATTATTCGATCATCTTATTGCTGATAATATTATAGAGCCTACCATTGTTTTTGATTATCCTGCTGAGATTTCTCCTTTATCAAAAAGAAAGCCTGAAAATCCAGATTTAGCAGAACGATTTGAAGCTTATGCTTTTGGTATGGAAATTTGTAATGGGTTCTCAGAACTAAATAATCCTCTTACCCAAAAACAAGTTTTTGAGGATCAAATCATCAGAAAAGAAAATGGTGATGAAGAAACTATGGGATTTGATGAAGACTATATCGAAGCACTAGAGCAAGGATTACCTCCAACAGGAGGAATAGGTATTGGTATCGATCGTTTAACGATGATTTTTATCGATAGTCCTTCTATTAGAGATGTAATCCTATTCCCAACAATGAAAAAAATCGTTCAATAAGTACTATATATAAAAAGCTCCCTCTCTTCGAAGAAGGGGCTTTTATTTTAAAATAATCTAAGCCAAACACCTCTAAATATAGTGATGTTTTTTTTTACAGAATAAAATAGCAAACGCCTCGTAGATGTTTAACAAATATTTTCATAAAATAATATTATTATATAATACTTATATTTCAGATAAAACCGATAAATCACAATACGCAAATAAACTTTACATCACCTATTATCTATTTACGATAATATTTAATATCCATTTATGATAAAACTATTGTGAATTCACGAATTTTATAGTATACTATATCTATTAAGAATTAGATGTATTACTGATTTTTTATTATCTTAAAATCATATATTGACTTTATTTTGTATCAAATATATAATAAATAAAAGGGAAGGATTTATGTTAAAAACAGAAACTCGTGCTATAGAAGTTGCAAAATCTCTTATTAATCAACTAGCTTTTCAAGAAGAATCTAAAGGCACACAATCTGAACTATATTTAGAAAACTTATACATACAAAAAACACTATACTTTGCACAAGTGCTCTCACTAAAATTTTTCGATCAAGAATTGTTTCAAGATGATTGTCAAGCATGGCTACATGGCCCAGTAATCCCTGAGGTTTATAAAACATTTAGGTATGATAAACCATCCTTAATGCGACTTGAGTCAAACAATCTATTTACAGAAATGATCATAGAATTAATATTAGAGATACTAGACGGATCTGATGCACCTTATTTAGAAAAAATATCACATGAAGAAAATAAAGCTTGGAGTAAAGTTTATGTTCCTAATATTAAACATATTATAATCCCTAAGCAATCGATAAGAGATGATGTTCCTCAAAACTTTTTTGAAAAGACTAAAGAATTCTTTCGTACAAAAAGAGAATATGGTCAATCTTTAATCACATCAGATATGGATAAATTGGAGTTTTAAACCCTATGGAAGATCATATAAAAAATATAATGAATAAGCATGTTGAAAATGCTATCAAAAAATGTAATATACAACTCGAAGATCATATGATTTATAGACTTAAAACTGACATTTTCTCTCATACTCATCAATATTTCAATGAAAAATCTCAAAAAATATGGGACTGCGATTGGAAGTGTAACAATTATCTTAGTTGTGACAAAATATATACTATTATTTCATCAAGTCAACAAAGGACTTTTCGAGAGATTATCTCAAGAACAATATTGCACGCTTTAAACGAATTAAATAGTAAATATAAAAAATCGTAACACTGTTTTCTATTGTGGTAAAATAACAATCTTTAGCTCTTCCATCTATGAATTTTAGCGATTTTACAATTACAAGATAATGATGACAAATTAAAAAAATATCACTAAAAATAGTGATGTTTTTTTTGTATAAAATAAAATAGCAAACGCCACAAGCTTGAGATAAACAATAAACTAATATATAATATAGGCTAAATAAAATAGGAGTTCACTATGAAAGAGCAAATTAAAGCATTTATCAATGCTACTCTTGAAAAGCTGCATGTTAAAAAGAATGACTCTTCTCTTGAAATAACTATCCAAGAACACAAAATTATTCTAGAATTTACTGACAAAGAATGTGTTCTTACTTTTGATAAATATCAAAAAACTATATCTTATGACTTGGGAACTGACAAATTTTTCACTGCTCAAAAAGGTCTCTTCAAACATTTAGAACCTATTATGAAAGATATCAAAGATAAAAAAGCTTTTGGACAACTACTCTCTACATGGAAAAAAAATGTAGAATCCGTATTAGAAAAAAAATCTGCTATCCAAAGACAAGAAGAATTAGCACATAAATTAGCTATAGGATATCCTGAGCCTAGCCTCGGAATAGATGATCTTAGCGTTGGCTATGAACATTTTCTTAATAAAGTCAAAGATGAAATGTTATCTGTATTCAGAGCGATGGGCTATACTCTCATCGAAGAAAGAGAATTAGAAGATGAGTATCACAACTTTGAAGCCTTGAATATTGACGCTGATCACCCAGCACGAGAAGATCAAGATTCTTTTTATGTTGGAGACAAATATTTACTTCGTACTCATACTTCAAGTTCTCAAATCCGAACCTTAGAAAAAATGATAAAAAATGGTGAAACACCACCGCTTGCTATTGTTTGCCCTGGTGTTTGTTATCGTAGAGATGCTGTCGATGCTACCCATTTTCCTATTTTTCGTCAAATGGAAGGATTAGTCATTGACAAAAATGTTAGTTTTGCAGATCTCAAAGGTACTCTGTTAGAATGGGCAAAAGCTATGTTTGGTTCTAATACTCAAATACGCCTTAGACCCGATTATTTTCCATTTACAGAACCATCTGCAGAATTATCAGTATCTTCTCCCGATCTTCTAAAAGGTCGTTGGGTGGAATTACTAGGTTGTGGTATGGTACATCCAAAAGTTTTTGAAAATATAGGACTAGATCCAAAAGTATGGAAAGGTTTCGCTTTTGGAACAGGGATAGAACGAATCGCCATGATGCGTTATGGAATTAAAGATATTCGACATTTTGTTGAAAATGATATTAGATTTTTGAAACAAAGTTTATAAGCCACCACCCTTTTTATTAATTTATAAAATCTGGAGACAATCCTATGAAAATGACAGTTAGCTATGAATGGCTTTGTGATCTTGTACAAGATCTTGATCAAAAATCCCCTGAAGAAATTGGGCTTGCTCTCACTGCATTAGGTGCAGAAACCGAAGATATTTCTGTTCTCAACTATGGAAGTAATATTGAGCTAGCAATGATTACAGATATTGAATTACTAAACAAATTATCTAAAGTAACTATTACTATTGGTAATAAAACATACACTACAGTATCAAATTCTCCTCATCTCAAAAAAAATAATTATGTACTATTTGCTTCTATAGGAACTACTATTTTTGGTAATATTACTGTGAGTATTCATGAAATCGAAGGAGTCAAAACAGAAGGCTTGTTGCTAGCTTTAGAAAATTTAGGTATAGAAAATAAAAGTAATGATATAGCTCATCTCGGTGATGACAAAGAAATTGCTCAAGAATTATTCAAAACTTATTGTAAACAAGATGCTATTTATATACTTGATGTCCCTGGAAATAGAGCAGATTGGTTATCTATCCGTGGTCTTGCTCGAGCCTTAGCAATTTCTTTTGATCTTTCTTTAAAGAGCTATACTTATAATTTTACTCCAAAAGGAACATGTGATATTAAATTTGATATTCAAAGTGATAGATGCTTTCGTTATAGTTTGACAACTATTTCAAATATTACTTCTTGTAAAACACCTATTTATCTTCAAAAAAGACTCTTACTTCTTGGAATGCGTCCTATTAATTATCTTGTCGATATTAGCAATATAATTATGCTCGAAACGGGACAACCAGCACATGTTTTTGATGCCAGTAAAATAAAAGGTTCTATTATTATCCGTCAAGCTAAAAATAATGAAACATTAACCTTACTTGATGATTCAACAGTTGCTCTCTCTCCAGATGATCTCGTAATTTGTGATGAAGAAAAAATACTTGCTCTTGCTGGTATTATGGGTGGATTAGATTCTGGGGTAACAGAACATTCCACAAAAATTTATCTTGAAGTGGCTAGTTTTAATGGTGTTTGGATTAGAAGATCGGCAAAGCGTCTTGGTATTAAAACAGAATCTTCTTTACGATTTGAAAAACATATTACTTCAGAACTTGTTCCTTTAGCACAACAAAATATTTGTGAAATAATTACTCAACATTTACCTCAAACTACTATTTCTAGTACTTCTGATATTTCTCAAGCAGAACATAAGCAAGAAACTATATCCGTATCTCCTCAAGAAATTCGCGATTATTTAGGTGCTCCAGATATTAAAGATGATTTTATGAAAAAAGTAATTATTGATATTGGTTGCACATGTGATAGCTCCAACCAAAAATGGGATATCACGCCTAGTGGAGAGCGTCATGATCTCAATATCAAAGAAGATATCATGGAAGAAATCGCTAGATTTTATGGTTATGACAAAATTCCTAGTACTACTTATAGACCATCTAGTATTCAACTTAATCCTGAGAAATCTTTTGATGAAAAAATACGCCCTATTCTTCGTGGAATGGGATTAAGTGAAGCTGTCACTATGGTTTTTCGCTCTGTAGAACAACAAAATTTTTATGGACTTTCTCAAATTAATACCGTAACTATTCTCAATCCTCTGAATACAGAATGGACAGAATTGAGAACACATTTATTTGATGGACTTTTAGAATCATTAAAAACAAATGTATCCAAAGCTTTTGAAAAAAATATTGCTCTTTCTGAAATTGCTTCTGTGTTTTCTAAAAAAAACAAAGACTCAGCTGAAGATTTTTGTGAACAAAAAATATTATCCTTTGTCATTAGTAATGAAAATAATCCTTATCAAAAAGCATTAAATATTCTTAATAATATCGTTCAATATGCTAAAATACCATCTATCAAAGCACAGCGAATTAATGCGGATAATTACGCTTTTTTACACCCACTTAATGCTTTTGAAATAATCATCAATGATAAAGTTATAGGATTTTTTGGAGAAATTCATCCTTCATTAGTAGAAAAAATAAATATCTCCGACAAAAAAGATTTTCCATCGCCTGTTGTTTGTGAAATTTCATTTGATACCCTCAAACAATATGCTGAAATCTTTAACACTGTGAATAGAATTAATGATCTACCTCCTGTATTTAGAGATATCACTTTGTCAGTAGATAGCGATGTGCTAGGTATTAATCTTTGTGAAGAATTAAAAAACAAAAATCCTCTAATCAAAGATATAGAGTTTGTATCTGTCTTTCAAAATGATAAACTCAAAGAATTAAACAAAAAAAACATTTCTTTGCGTATGCGTTTTGAATCTATACATAATCTCAATACTCAAGAAATAGATCAATTTATCCAAGAATTATTGAAATAGAATTTAATATTAAAAAAAGCTTGACAAATGAAAGAAAATATGGAAAATTTATAAGACAGACAGACAGACAGACAGACAGACAGACAGACAGACAGACAGACAGACAGACAGACAGACAGACAGACAGACAGACAGACAGACAGACAGACAGACAGAAAGACAGAAAGACAG